>NZ_CP077107.1:2467735-2776202 GCF_019263745.1 Methanospirillum hungatei | reverse complement strand
CCGGGCCGATGCGAGGACTCCGATTTCATCAGGAGTATATGATTTGAATTTTTGTGCTATCAACTGATATACAGTCTCCCAGTCTGTTTCAACAAAAACTCCTCCCTTCCTGACAAGCGGTTTTTTGAGCCGGTCAGGACTATGAATAAACTGGTGGCAATAGGTACCTTTCGGACAGAGTTTTCCTTCATTTACCGGAGACCGGATATTCGGGTTGGTTCCGACAACTTTTCCATCCTGTACAATCAGGTTTACCGAGCACCCGGTTCCACAGTACGGACAAATCGTCGGGATCTGAGATATCATACTACATTTTAATCCTCAACTCAGGACGACATAAATCCTTGCCTAATTTTAGAATTTTTGATGATTTATGGTGGATGAATCGATATTAGAAGACCCAAATATGCAAATGGAGACCGTTCATGCGGGCAGTAGGTCGGCGAGTCTCATAAGACCCCCTCCTAAATGGAAAATGTGCTCACTATTTGGCTGTATAGTAGTCGATTTTCGCGTTTGAAGAGAATACAGGCACGCAGGGTTTTTTTCCTGAAAAATACCTGAAAAATACTACCAATTATTCCATTTTTCCATGAATAACGACCATAATATCGATTGATTGATTTGATTCAGGGATTCGTACATCAATTTCATATGTCATTTTTACGAACTGGTCAGAATGTAACTCAATCATTGAATGATCAGTGAATTTCGGTTTTTTAAAAAATACCTCAGACGGAAATGGTCAGATTTATCATGATTTATCATGAAATATAGGGGTTCGAATGATAAGCTTCTGCTTTTGACATACTACGAGTTGTCAACATAAAAGACACACTTTCGCCCTGTTTTTGATGAAAAACTCCCATATCCAATTCAGAACCTTTATCTATATTTTCTAACAACCTTTGTTCAGTCGATTTTAATCGATCAGGCTGGTGCGACAAATATGGCATTTGCAGTTCATGTAAACATGGAACGCTGTACCGGCTGCAACAATTGTGTGGTAGCATGTCCAGTGAATGCACTGGAGTTATTCACGGTTAACCCGGCGAGCACGGATAAGATCTACAAAGTCATCAATGGAGCAGCAATCTCTCTTGATGTCAAGTATGAACTTTGTGCAGGCTGTGGAATCTGTGTCGATGCATGCCCATACGATGTGATTCAGCTCTCCGGTCAACCTCCCCAGGCTGTTGAAGCCTGAAGGGTGCGGAGAAAGATAAGCGTTTCAGGAACAGAATTCGTGAACAACCGAGGTATCTTAATGTCTACACTGTTTCCTAAGTATTCCAAGACCTCTGATGGGTCTAAGGTTATAATGGAGCAGAGACTTCTCCAGCAGGTAAACAACCTCATCCTTGACAATGATGTTTGTACCGGGTGTGGTATCTGTGCTGAAGTCTGTCCCGAAGAAGCAATTGTAGTAGGGGCAGTCGGAGGAGTCCGGAGAGGACTTGTTGATGATGCAGCAAGCATTCGTGTCGATGAGACAAAATGCTCATACTGTGGTGTCTGTGTCATCATGTGTCCTTTCTCTGCTCTGGCTCTGAAAGTTGATGGCGAAGAACGTCTGCCAATCCTTGAAAAAGAAGGATTCCCGACATATGACAAGGGAACGGCAATTGACCAAGACAAATGTGTCAGATGTAATATCTGTGACGATGTTTGTCCCCGTGATGCAATAGACCGCGATGTCCCTCTCTTTGAAGGACAGGACAAGGAAGGTCTTGCAAAAGGTCAGGGCATCAATCTCAAGGTTGAGTTTGTTGTCGATGATGAAAAGTGTACCAAGTGTGGCATCTGTGGCAACCTGTGTGAGGCCATCAATGTGCTCCACAAGCCCTTCAGCCCTGAAAAGGGAGCTGTTGAGGGTGAAGTTATCTGGGATGAGGCATACTGTGACGGATGTAATGTCTGTGCAGAAGCATGTCCATCTGAGGCAATCAAGGTTACACGGACTGTTGTCGGACAGAAAAAACTTGGAAACGTCAACATCATCGAGGAAGACTGTTGTACATGCCGCTGGTGTGCAATCAACTGTCCGACCGAAGCTATTACTGTGAACAAGATCTTTGAAGGAGAGATCACGTTCCATGCAGAGAAATGTCCGGGAGGATGTTCCACCTGTGTTGATGTTTGCCCGGCAAATGCCATTTATCTCCCGACACCAAAGCCTGCAAAGGATATGAAGGGACAAATAGAGGCAAATATTGCAGTAAATCCGGACTTCTGTATCCTGTGTGGAGCCTGTGTCCATGCCTGTCCGGGAGAGGATATCATCTACCTCCGCCGTGACAGCGTGAAGATCAAAGGCAAAGAGACTGACCTCTTTAAGAAGATCAAGGAAAAACTCTTCACTCCAAGAACTTCCAAGGTCAAAGAACAGTCATCCCTGGCCGGTTCTGTTGAATTAAAGGCGGTAAGCCAGTAATAGAGGTGTCTTATGGCTGCAAAATCATATAACATTCCAGAACTGGACAAAAAACTTGCAGATCGCCGGTACCATCTCACCGATACAAACCCTGAGTTTACCGAGAAGATCCTCAAGACCAGCAGAACTATCGCAAATATGTGCTACCAGTGTGGTACCTGTACCGGTTCCTGCCCGTCAGCACCCCGGAGTTCATACCGGATCCGTCTCTTCATGAGACGCTGTGTCCTTGGACTTGAGAATGAAGCCCTGACTGACCCGGATCTCTGGCTCTGTACAACCTGTTATTCCTGTACAGACCGCTGCCCACGTGACATCGCTCCAACCGATGTTATCATGGCAATGAGAAACCTTGCATTCAAGCGTGACATTGTTCCAAAGAACTTCCTGCAGACCTGCCAGCTTATCTATAACAACGGACACGGTGTGCCAAACAATGACGTCAACCGTGCAGCACGTACCAAGCTTGGTCTTCCTGCAGACCCACCGACAACGCACTCATACCCTGAATTCATCAAGGGTATCCAGAAGATTATCGACCATTATGGTCTGAAAGAGAATGCAGACAGAATTCTGAAGGGTGACTAAACGTGCACGAATACGCATTTTTCCTTGGGTGTATTGCACCAAACCGGTACCCCGGCTGTGAGGCGTCTGCCATCAAGACCAGTGAAAAGGTCGGCATCAAGCTCCTCCCGCTGAAGGGTGCCAGCTGTTGTCCTGCTCCAGGTGCATTCGGATCCATTGACCTGAACGTCTGGTACGCAATGGCAGCACGAAACCTCGTCCTTGCAGAAGAGATGAAAAAAGACATTGCACTCATCTGCAACGGTTGTTACAAGTCAATCTACGAAGTTAACCACATCCTCAAGCACAACGATGAACTTCGGGACAGTACAAATGAAGTTCTTGCTGAGATTGACATGCAATTTAAGGGTACCATTGATGTCTGGCACCTTGCAGAACTCTATTATGATGATAAGATCTGTGGGGTCCAGAAGATCAAGGACAGTGTCACAACTCCACTCAATGGTGCTAAGATTGCCGCTCACTATGGCTGTCACTTAATGAAGCCAAAGAAAGAGAGACATTTCGGAGACACTGAAAACCCGATGTGGTTTGAAGAACTCATTGCAGCACTTGGCGCTGAACCGGTTCAGTACCGCAACAAGATGCAGTGCTGTGGTGCTGGTGGCGGTGTCCGTGGATATGATATTGTCCATGCCCTTGACATAACCAATGAAAAACTCATTAATGTCAAAGAAGTTGGTGCTGACGCAATCACTGAAGTATGTCCATTCTGTCAGCTTCAGTTTGACCGTGGTCAGATTGAGATCAAAGAGAAGTTTGGCGACGTGTACAACATCCCTGTTCTGCACTACAACGAACTCCTTGGTCTTGCCCAGGGTATGAGCCCACAGGATCTTGCACTTGACCTGCATGCAATCGACTGTACACCATTCCTGCAGAAGGTGCTCTAAGGGAGGACAAAGATATGGCAGAAAATACTGAACCAAGAATCGGTGTCTTCCTGTGCCACTGTGGTACCAATATCGCCGGTTCCCTCTCAATCAAAGATGTCGTCGACTACGCAAAAACACTTCCCTTTGTCGCCGTAGCTGACGAATATCAGTACATGTGCTCAACACCGGGTCAGAAGAAGATTGATGATGCAATCAAGGAACACAACCTGACCGGTGTTGTTGTCGCAGCATGTTCCCCCCGTCTTCACGAACCAACCTTCCGTACAGCAACCAAGGAAGGAGGATTAAATCCATTCCGGTTTGAGATGGCAAACATCCGTGAGCAGAACTCATGGGTTCACATGCATGGTATGTGGGACGAAGCAACCGAGAAGGCAAAGGACCAGGTCAGAATGGCAGTTGCAAAGGCAACAATGCTTGAAGACCTTGTTCCAAAGAGCGTTCCGGTAGAGCCTACCGCAATGGTTGTCGGAGCAGGAGTTGCCGGTATTCAGGCAGCCCTTGACCTTGCAAGTGCAGGAATCAAGACCTACCTGGTTGAGCGGACCCCGACCGTCGGTGGCCGTATGTCCCAGCTTGACAAGACCTTCCCGACCCTTGACTGTTCACAGTGTATTCTGACACCAAAGATGGTGGATGTCGGACGTCACCCGAACATCGAACTTCTGACCTACCATGAGGTTGAGACCGTAGAAGGATACATCGGTAACTTCGAAGTCACTCTCCGGAAGAAAGCCCGTGGAGTTATGAACCCGGTCGAAGCAGCTGCCAAGGGAATCGTTGGTGGTGGCTGTAATGGTTGTGGAGACTGTGCTGCAGTCTGTCCGGTCATCAAGCCAAACCCGTTCGAGATGGGAATGGCACCACGCAAGGCTATCTACATCTACCACGCCCAGGTCATGCCACTCATCTACACCGTCGACTTTGATTCCTGTGTCAAGTGTGGTCTGTGTGTCGAGGCCTGTGGTGAAAAGAAGGCAATTGACCTTGAGATGCAGGACGAATTTGTCAAGTACAAAGTCGGAACCGCAATCCTTGCAACCGGATACGAACTCTTCCCGGTTGAGAACAAGAGAGAGTGGGGATACAAGCAGTTTGATAACGTCATCAATGCTCTCGAGTTCGAGCGTCTGATCTGTGCATCCGGTCCGACCGGTGGTCACCTTGTCCGTCCAAGCGATGGCAAGACCCCGATGAAGGTTGGATTTGTGCTGTGTGCAGGATCCAGAGACAACACCGGAATCGGAAAGCCATACTGTTCCCGGTTCTGTTGTATGTACTCACTCAAGCATGCTCACCAGATCATGGAGAAGATTCCAGGTGCTGTTGCATACCTCTTCTACATGGATATCCGGTCCTTTGGTAAGATGTACGAGGAGTTCTACTACCGTATCCAGCATGAGGGTGCCAAGTTCATCCGTGGACGTGTCGCCAATGTGCTTGAGGATCCAGCAACCAAGAACCTCCACGTCTATACTGAAGATACCCTGCTCGGTCGCCCGGTCGATGTAGAAGTCGATCTGCTTGTCCTTGCAGCCGCAGCACAGCCCAATGAAGGTGCAAACGTTCTTCGGAAGAAGTTCGGTGTATCTGCATCACAGGACGGCTGGATGCTTGAAGCACACCCGAAATTAAACCCCTGTGGAACTACCACTGCAGGAGTGTTCCTCGCCGGTGTCTGTCAGGGTCCAAAAGACATTCCTGACGCAGTTGCACAGGCAGAAGGTGCAGCATCAGCAGCATCTATCCCGATTCACATGGGTAAAGTCGAGCTTGAGCCATACTTTGCCATGTGTATTGACGAACTGTGTGCCGGTTGTGGAATGTGTGTGAACCTCTGTCCATACTCTGCACTCGCCCTTGGTGAGAAGGATGGCAGAACCGTCATGGTTGTTACCGAAGCCAAGTGTAAAGGCTGTGGTACCTGTGGAGGATTCTGTCCAGGTGGAGCAATCAAGATGCAGCACTTTACCACACCACAGATCGCAGCACAGATTGATGCATTCTTTGCAGGAGGAGAACAGTAATGGCAGACGAATGGAAACCACAGATTCTCGCTATCATCTGCAACTGGTGTTCCTACGCAGGTGCTGACCTTGCCGGTGGTGCACGTATTCAGTACCCACCAACGGTCCGTGCAATCCGTGTTATGTGTACCGGTCGTGTTGACATGCTCTTCATCCTCAAGGCATTTGTTGAGGGTGCAGACGGTGTCCTCGTCTCCGGATGTCACTTTGGTGACTGTCACTACCTTGAAGGTAACTACAAAGCAGCAAAGCGTATGTTCATGATCAAGTCCCTGCTTAAAAACATCGGTCTTGATGACAGACGTTTCCGTATGACCTTTGTCTCAGCATCCGAGGGTGCAAAGTGGGCAACTGTCATGGAAGATGTTACCAACACCGTCAAGGAACTTGGTCCCAGCCCGATCAAGGAATTCAAAAAATAAATATTTTTTTTCTACGTAATTTTCAGTAATTTCCTTATTGCTACTGAAAAATAGTTATCGTGTTTTCTGCTCAAATTCCGAAAAATCGGCTATTTGCAGATATTTTTTACGTACAAATTACTGATTCCAAAGATATAGGTTCAGAACTATCCGGACTGCATATTTTCGCTTTCTCAAGGATTAACTCTTCTAACCGGTTTGCTATTCCAGTTAAAACCTCTTCATCAGATAGCATCCCTTCAGGCATATCAATTACTTTCCGATACTGAATCGGAACATTATCCATCCGGTACACAATTCCCGGAACTTCAACCCCGGAAATTCCAACCGGAATGTGGAGATCTGCAATTTCTGCAGCCATACTCACATTTGGATCAATGGTTATCCAGGTATGCTTTTTCAGTTTTTTCACCGCATCAATAGGAAAATGGGCCGCTGCATCGGTTCCGATATTAATGAAGAGATCAATCTCGTCACGGGAGGCAAGATCAATCGTACTCGTTTCCCCCGGATTCATGTGAGCATAATCTCCTTTCGTGAGATCAACACAATAGGGAAATCCATAGGTCCAGCACCATACTCTGTTTGGGCCGGCAATATTAAAATGGCCCCGCATTGCCATAATCGACCATTTAGATACAGCGTTTAAGTCCCGCATGAGTGAGATTGCTATGTCAACATTGTGATTTCGTCCATCGGTATGGGTAAGGCCCATACCAAAAAAGCACACACCGAATTTTGCTCCCTTCAAAATCTTCGAGACTTCCAGGATAGATTGTTTCGGAATTCCGGCAACCATTTCTGGAATATCAGATTCATACCCGTACAGGACCATCCGGAATGCATTCAAGAGATCATAATCATGGCCCTGTTTGATCTGCAGGTGATAATCAGCAACCCCGGCAGTGTCGGTTTTCCGGGGATCTACCACGATAACCGTTCTTTCAGTAAAACCATTTCCCTTGAAAAATCCTAAGGGATATATTGCATATCTGGACATATGCCGTGGATGGGCATGAACCGGGTTCGCCCCCCAGTACAGGATGACATCTGCACGGTTTTTCACCTCGCCAAGGGTACAGGTCGGGTGACCATTGTCAAAAAATGCCATGAGAGATGGCCCATGACAGATAGAGGCACAATTATCCAAAATCCCGCAACCAATTTCCATCAGTTGTGCTGCTGCCCGCTGTGCTTCACAGGTTGTCGATCCAAATCCGTACATCAGGGGCTTTTTAGCGTTCAGGATGGCTTTTGCAGCAAAATCAATGGCCTCCTCGTAAGAAATTTCACTGAAACTCCCATCCGGCTGACGGAGGCGTGGCCGGGTAATCCGCTCATGGTTTGTAGCCTGAAGAAAAATTTCTGTCCCTATCGCACAGGCATTTTCAACCTCCAGGATCTTTTTTCCATCATCAGAAACGACTACTCTGACATCATCACAGGAGCACCCACAATATGGACACCCGATTCCTTCAAGAATTTTCACCATCTTCCCTCCACATTCCAACCGATTCACATATCAGATCACGAGCACTCCTGACTTGTAATTCAGGGGCCGGGGTTACAGTAACCGGAAACCCGCTGTACTGCGGAACACCAGTTGACTGGGTTCTTATCGGAACAATCTGGTTTGCCCAGACCCCTTGTCTGATGTGACACATGCCTGGTGGGAGTTCCTGTATTCCGATAATGGCAGTGACTACAACTTCACCGCACTCACTGACAACTCTAACCGGAGAATCTTCTTCAATCCCCATCCGGAGCATATCAAGGTCATTCATTTCAATAACACTACAGGCATCAAAATACTCCCTGGATTGTTTCCCTTTCTCCATGGCGATACCTTCTTCAATTGACCGGTGAGTTATCATGGTCAGAGTGCGTTGAGATATCATAATCAAAAGACCTAAAAATGAAAAAATTTTGTCAGAATCCTCTTATTCTCCAAGAAGCTCAATAGCCAGATCATAGGGATTTTTCGGTTTTTCACTCCCCGGTTTGTTGAAGAAAAACGTATGAGGATTAATCTCCTTCATCTGTTCAATCGTAAGGCGATTTATAATGTCCTGAGAAACCTGTTCTGCTTCCTTTGATTTTCCGGGGAATTTTAAAATATATCCCATTTTGATGTGTTTCAGCATCGCTTCTTTCAGCTCTGCATCAGTTAAGGTGCTAAAAGGGGTATATCCTTCTTGTTCTGGGCGGGGCATGATACTCTCCTTCATGGTTATTCTTCATACAGTGTTAAGTAACTGTCCATTACTCTTCTGAGCCAGATGAAGAGAGGACTCTCCATACCGTGACCTGATAACTCCTGACTGGCGGATAATCAGACCACAATCATCACATAATTTTTCGAATTCTCGTTTATCCGGGAGCTGATGATACCGGTTATGAATTGCAAGTTCTAGTTCATACAGTCCTTGCATACCTGTTCCAACCGGGGGAGAGGAAAACCAGTGATTTGACAGGAACAGGCCCCCTTGGGAGATCATGGATGCTAATTTGGAAAGGATTGCGGGCAATGTCCCTATATGTGAATACAGTACATGAGCAACAAGAACGATGTCAGATGCAGATCCCTGGTATGATTCAATATCACCTGAAACAACCTGAATCCGGTTTTTCATTCCGAATTTTTCGATATTCTCTTCTGCAAAAGAAGGATCAACAGAACCTGTCAGAACCGTCGCTGTCATCTTCGGATTATTCTGACAGGCAGCTATGGCATACAGACCATGACCACTCTGAACCTCCAAAAACGATCTGGCAGATAAAAATCCATCCCAGGTCTTCAGTATATTTATCACATTCTGTATTGTTCCCCGAAGGGCAAGATTCGCCTCTGAACGAACTGACTCCGCTGACAGGGTGTCAAATGTCTGTTTCTTCTCCGGATGTGTAAGAAACACATCAATATCCTTCCATGGTGAATCATCTGCAGCGATATTCATGATATAATCCCCCTGGTAGAACGGACTGTTTTTGACAAAATGCATCCGTGCTGCAGGAGAAATCGCATACTCATCTCCGTTTTTGCGAACCATATCAAGATAATACAGCATACCAAGGAGGCTTGTCATAAATTCCGGCCGGATACCGGCTCCGACAGCGATTTTTTCTGGAGTTGCAGGGCCATTCTCCGAAAGCCAAGAAAACAGATCTCGTTTCAGTGCTGCTTTTATGACCATATACTCTTTATATACCTGTACCAGGTCGTCTACAATTTCAATTACCGGAGATTCCGGGATTTTCAGGATTTCCTGTATCTCGTCACTCATAGTGTATCACATTGTCCCCACATCTGAAAAAAAAAGAAAAACATACCGTTCGATCTCCCTCTCTTCATATTTCCGGAACAGGGAGGCTGGTGGATAAAAAAGGTTATTTTTTAAGGTAGAGATTACCGTAGATAATTTCTCCCTTCTTCTTTTCCTTGCGTTCACCAAGGTCTCCGATGTACTGGTCAAAGGTGTAGGTTGCTCCATCTACTTCTTTCTCAACGGTTGCAACTTTCTTAAAGCCAGGCAATGGATAGAGCAGGTTTCCGAAAATGTAGGCGTCTCCTTTTACCATCTGACCGCCGACACGTCCCTCAACATCTCCCTTGATGATAACCGTTCCCCCTTCTGCATGGGTCAGAACGTGAATAAATGCATCACCTTCGATGATGATGGTTCCACCAGTCATAGCAGTTCCGATATCATTTCCGGCATTTCCTTTTATCCGGATAAGGCCTCCGGACATACCCCGCCAGTCTCCACGGTAGGCACTTCCGACATGATTCTGGGCATCTCCCTCAACCAGGATCTCCCCGCCTTCCATCGCAATACCAAGGAACGTATCTGCATTCCCTTTTACCGTGATTGTACCACCGGTCATCCAGCCCCCGATATACATATCGGTATCACTGTTGATGACTACCTCACCTGCAGACATCTTCTGTCCGAATCGCTTCATCTTCCGGACATTCCCGTTTACCACGATTTTTGTATCTGCAGCGGTTTCACCGGCTTTTCCTTCAAACTTGAAGAAGTCCCCAAGTTTCCACTGGATCTTCCCTTCATGTGCCGGGAGGTCTGCAATCTCTGCAAGGCTCTTTCCAGCAAACTGATCCGGGGTAACATTGTAGCATTCAAGGTATAATTCCGGCTGCTGTACCAGAGTCATTGTTACGGTTTCCATTCCTCATTCCTCCTTATGCTACATCCAGTTCGATTGCCCGCGGGTTATGCACATGTTCATCAAATACTGCATAATTCTCAAGATTTACCGTGTAGTTCTTGGTAAATTTCTCTTTAATGTCATGCATGACCTGAGCATTCTCTGCTATGTTTACCTTGGTCCAGAGGGTGTACTTGGGAGGCTCAGCGGTAATCTGACCGTCTTTGACAACCATGATGCCTTCCTTAAAGGTGTATGCAGTGTTCAGGAATGCAGCTTCAATGAGTTCTGGATCAGACGGAAGCGTGTTCGCATCAAGATCATAGATAGCAATGTTTCCATCAGCACCTTTTGCAAGGCTTCCATACATATCTGAAAGACCAAGGGCTTTTGCCGGACCAGCACGAGTCATCTGGGCAATTTCATACAGCCCAAGTTCTTTATCCATTGATGCAATGTTACTTGCTGCGATGACCTTGTCCTTCCACTTCATAGTGTCAAGGGTTGCTTCACGTGCCTTCTGGGACATCAGCCACTTGATAACACGGGGATACCGGGTAAATGGTCCTGCATTCGGGTGATCCGTCGTGATATGGACCCGCATCAGATCTTTTGCAAAGAGAGCGATTTCAAGACCAATTGCCCACTGGATTCCACAGACCTTGATATTCTTGTCATAGATATAGGGAACGATGCCTGATCCGGTCTCAAGTTCAACATCAACATTTGCCCACTTGATGTGATTGAGCTGGTTGAGGTGATATTCAAACGGACCATCGGCGGTCATCGTGGTTGTTTCGTCAAGAGTAACCTGCCCCATGTCAACAGTAATGTTTTTGTTACTGTTGACATAGTCCATAACTTCCTTGGCACCAGATTCAAAGTCACCCCATGAAGTGCCCTTGTAACTGTGGAACTGGAGATGGGTGTTATGAAGAACCTGCTCTCTGCCAAACTTGTTTTTGGCTTTTATGCCTTCAGCAAGTCGTAATGTATCAATAGTATCCTTGTAGTTGCCCGGATTTCCAAGGTTGTTTCCATGGATATGGACCGAGTGGGGTAGACCGAGATACTCGTTTGCTTCAATAAGGCCTTTGACAATCTCTGCCGGAGTGATATCGAAGTACGGGACAGGGTCGTTTATAGTTGTACAGTTCTCTCCCCATGCCCAGGCTTCGGTTCCACCCGGATTGACGACCTTGATACCAATACCCTTGGTGGCATTGAGCAGCCATGCAATATATGAGGCATTGTTCTCAAGTTCTTTGTTTTTGATATATTCAAAGCAGAACCAGTTATTCCCGAACACGGGCATTGCTGCCTGGTCAAGAATGGGTGTATCACGGAACTCTTCATGCACGTGAGGTGCAAGAAGCGGGGGCATTGCGGCTTCGTTGGTGAAGGTGTATCCCATACGGGCATAGGCGTAACCCGTCTTCCAGGTGGACGGAATAGAAAATCCCATCTCCATACGCTTCCCCTGCTTGACAATACCTCCCCGGTATTCACCACGGAAGAATTTATCTTCAGGACGCATTTCCCGACCAAGGTTTACCTTTGGACCGGCAACATGCGTATGAATGTCCACTCCACCTGCCATGACCGTCTTGCCAGATGCATCAATGGTCTGTGCCTTTGATGAGACCTTGTCAACAATCTTGCCATCTTTGATAGCAATATCTGCCTTGTCTCCCTTAATTCCAGAAATCGGGTCAAAGACATACCCGTTCTTGATAAGAAGTTCTGCCATCAGGCCTCACCCTTTGCAATGAGTTCTTCCATCCGATCAGCAATCTTGTTCAGAAGAGTCTCGTCATCCATAACTCCTTCCGGAGGTTCAATAACTTTCCTGAACTGGATCGGCACGTTATCCATACGATAGACGATACCACCTACATCCACACCACAGATACAGACCGGGATATGAAGGTCAGAGATCTCGGATGCCATGTTGATACTCGGGTCAATAGTAACCCAAGGGTGTTTCTTGAGCTGTTTCACTGCTGGATATGGGAAGTGTGCCCCTGCATCGGTACCGATATTTATGAACATGTCCACTTCGTCACGCATTGCCATGTCAACCGAGCTGGTCTCACCAGGGTTCATGTGAGCATGGTTCTGCTTGGTAAGGTCAAGACAATAGGGGAATCCAAAGGTCCATGACCAGACAACACCAGGTCCGGCGATGTTGTAGTGACCCCGCATTGCCATGATCGTCCACTTTGAAACCTTGTTCAGGTCACGGGTTAACGAAATGGCAATATCGATATTGTGATTTCTCCCATCAGAGTGTGTCAGGCCCATACCGAAGAATGTTGTTCCAAACCGGGCATTCTTCATGATTTCTGCTACTTCAAGGATAGTCTCTTTCTTGATTCCGGCAACCTCATCAGGAAGGTCATCTCCATGGCCATTCACGACCATTCGGAATGCATTGAAGAGTTCGTAATCATGACCCTGCTTAACCTGCAGGTGATAATCAGCCACGTTTGCAGTGTCTGTGAACCGGGGATCAATAACAATGACCGTTCTCTTCTTCTGCCCTTTTCCAGTGAAGAACCCACGAGGGAAGATAGAATATCGTGACATGTGGCGGGGATGTGCATGAGCCGGGTTTGAACCCCAGTATACGATTACATCCGCACGGTTTTTCACTTCTCCTAAGGTACAGGTCGGGTACCCGTTATCAAATATGGCAAGGAAGGACGGACCATGACAGATAGTTGCACAGTTATCAAGCATACCACCGGAAATTTCCATAACTCGTGCAGCTGCTGCCTGTCCTTCACAATTGGTTGAGCCAAAACCATACATAAGGGGCTTTTTTGCCTTGATAAGATGCCGTGCAGTCCATTCTATGGCTTCATCGTAGGAGATCTCTTTCATTGAGCCATCTGGCTGGCGTAGTCTGGGGAGTTTGATTCTATCCTTTGAACATCCATGTTTGAAAATCTCAGTCCCGATTGCACAGACATTTTCTACTTCAAGGATATCCTTTCCATCATCAGAAACCGTCACCCTGACATCATCACACGAGCAGCCACAATATGGACACCCGACATTCTCGATTACTTTCGGCATTATTGATCACCCTTCCAAAGTCCAAACGATCCTTGGACCAGTTCAAGTGCTGATTTTAATTTTTCGTCAGGTGCTGGCTCAACAGTGACAGGAAATCCACTATATTGGGGTGCTCCGGTTGACTGTGTTCGTGGAGGGACCACCTGATTTGCCCATACCCCCTGTCTGATATGACAGAGACCGGGGTAACAGGTCTGGCGGCCCGCTACAGCTTTTACAACAACTTCACCGGATTCACTCTTCACACGGACATTGGTATTTTTCATGATACCAAGTTCTTTCATGTCCTGAATATTCATCTCGATGATGCTGCAGGCGTCGAAGTATTGTCTGGAGGTTTTTCCTATCTCCATAGCAATACCTTCTTCTATTGCCCGCTGGGTTATCATGTTTAACGTTTTTTTTGCTGTCATAGGATCTCCCGATAATCCTATTCTAAAATGCTTTACCTCTGACCAGACCAATCATTACCAGTACCAAATCCGGTATTGTGCCTATATTATGCCTATTATTGTAATGGCTGGAATGGATTCACGTGTCAAACCATTTTACCAGTCTGTAATACTGCATTGTAGAAATCAGCACATAGGTTCCGTTGATACCTGATATTTTACATGTTTCATTCATTCTTACCCACCCGAAGGGTCGACATGTGAAGCATGTAACGTGAGGCCTGATCAACAGAACATAATCTTTTTTGAACAGTATATAGAGTTATTTTTTCAATTAATTAGGCATTGTATTACCTGATAATCAATTGAATTCTCCTACCCATCCAAGATTCATTTATATCAATTTATTCTCTTTAAAACTTATATAGGACATAAAATGCCAATATAAATCATGAATTAATTTCATCATAAAACTATTTCTATTAGGCACTGTAAACAAGGAAAATTAATGAGATTTATTTTCTTTTATTGAAGATATAACTATGATTACTTACCATGCTGAATGGTAATCCCAGTATAAATTTTTAGCAAACTATTACCAATATTTTTCAGATTTCTATAACAAGATTAGCGGTTGGAGGTTCAGTAAAGAGTTTAATCCCCTTTCAGGGGAGGAATCCCACCAAAGTATGAAAGAACCGTTTTTTGGGTTTTTGATAACCGGTACGGGAATATTGAAGGCTGATAGGATTTTATGACATAAATCGGACGTAACTCGGTCAATAAAGCTTCAAATGAGGGCACTTCAGGGATTTGGGCAGAGGATAGCCGATTTACAATAAGTTCCTTGATAAGGACCGCCAGGAAACAGATGAAAAAAATCCCTTTTCGGATCCGTTCGATACGATACCCTTTAAAATCACGTTCAAGTTGAGATATGAATGAACTCATCTGTTGCTCAAGGTTTCCTCTCATATCCGCGAGCGTAAAGCACTCTTCCCATGAGAATTCACCCCGGTAAAGAACACAGGTGCGCCCGAGTCTTTTGTTTGCCTGGTGAACTTCTTCCTGGTCAGTCCGTATTGAAGGACTGCCACGAGTTTTATCGATGATGAAATATTTCCGGAATGATCCGGCACTTTCATTGAGAAGCTCTTCAATTGTTCCAGGATATTCCTTTGTTTCCTGTACTAGATCTCGAATATTCTGAAGATTTTTATGGAATGCAAGCCGATCTGCCTGTTCCCTTCTGATATCATGGAGGATGTACCCATGAACCTGATTCTTCCCATATGAAATAGAAAAAGGACGAATATAACAGGCTTCACCCCGATAATACCGGATATTTGCGGGGTGATCCATCTGCTCTCCCCAGGCTAAGACATGTTTTAATACTGGCCCATAAGAGGCATCGGTCCTGGTAATAAACGAACAACCTGCATTAACAATTCTGAGCATGAGAGACGGGGAGAGATAATCCCAGTGAGGAACAATGATTCCATCTGGAATCTTCCGAGAAGCAACCTGATCAATAGTATCCTCAATTACAGCACGTTGAAACTGAAATGCATCAAAACCGGCAATAATTTGCTTTTCTGGATCGTAGTGGATACGGACTCCAAGTTCCCGCTCCAGTATTTCATCTGAAAAAAGCCCGCTCCCTTTCTCCTTCATCAGTTCAGCGATATCATGTAACCGGAGCGTAAAGAGGACTCTTCTCCCAGACAGATCATTAATTGATGCAAACATCCTGGAAAAAACTTCAGCAACCGGTCGGTCAGAGATTTTCTGGAGAACAAGGAGCAGATCTGCTTCATTAAACTCTGCACCAGGAATGAGCCTGGACAGGTACGTGCTTTCCAGCCAGGTTGCAAGATTCGATGGCGGACACGGATGTATGAGCCTGTTAATTGTGAGTAAAATGATCGTTGCTGTTTCATCGGGAGAACATGATGAGAGCAATGCTTCAATTACTTTATGCGTTTTTACGGCCCAATAAGCAGGAATATATTCCCCAAATTCAAAAACCTGCCCGATTTTCCCTCCCCGGTCTTTCTTAACCGGTTCCCCGTCTATATTTTTTCCCAGGTATTTCGTTTTCTGCCGCCATTTACCGGTATCCGGATCATAATACGGGGTAATCTCATAGAGGTACTCATGCCCTTTAATCTTTTTTTTTCGAATGAAGGATTTCATAGTAAGGCTGTCAGCATTGTTTTCTTTTTATATGAATTAGGCACTAATTGTCTCATATGTGCTTGTATTGCGTTAAAGTATTAAAACAACTTATTTCGTTTGATATTTTAATGGTTAACTTTTTTATAAAATATATTTATCCCATGATTTTTGAAACAATTGTGAAACAATGTCACTCAATAATATTGACCTGGAACAGGTGGATGAATATGAGGCTGAGATCCTGAAGAATAAGGAAGAAGCTAAATTCACGACGAAAATGGAGGGCACCTGGCTATATGAAGAATCAGGACCCCAGTTTTCAGCGGAAACAAAGACGAACAAGGGCTCCGTCACATTTTCTTTGTCACACCCAAATTTTTCAGGCCCCGGTCCGTTTCCAAGTCCGATGGCCTACGGTCTTTTCTGGATGGTCGGGTGTGTCAGTTCTACCTTCATGACTGCAGCAGAAAAGAAAAAAATTGCAGTTAAATCACTGAAAGCAAAGATTGAGGCCGACCTGAACTATTTAAAACAGTTTAATCTGGGAGAAGAACCCCTCATCTCTGCATACCGAGTCTTTTTTGATGTCGAAACAGACGCTTCAGATGCTGAAGTAGAAGAGCTGAGACAAGCTGCATTGGCAGGGTGCATGGCGATGTATACGATCAAACATGCAATCCCGCTCGACCTGACCGTTACGAGATCCTAGGTGTTTCATGAACGAACATAAAAAAATATTAGAAGGTCAGAAAGGGCCGATTATTCTCGGAGTAATTATCGGATTTCTTGCGGCAATTGTTCAGGCGCTGACCATTTCTGCCGGAGGACCAGAGGCATACGGGTTTTGTGCACTCTGTCATACCCGTGACCTGGTGAATGGAATTCTGAACATAGTGTTAGGCACAAACTATGGTCTGGCACCCATTTCCAAGGCTGCGATTCTTCCGGTGCTGACCATGATAGGAGTGCTCATCGGTGGAGTTATTGCTGCCAAGATGAGCAGGGAATTTAGAATAAAACATGCACAGGTAAAGGACATTCTGGTTTATTTCATCGGAGGCGTGCTCCTGATGCAGTTTGGCCTTCTGTTTGGTGCCTGTCCGTACCGGGCTGCATTACGGCTTGGGTATGGTGATGTTGTTGCACTCTTTGGAATAATTGGAATCGTCGTCGGAGTATGGCTGGCTCTTGCTCTGATCACCCGCTCGTTTAAAGGAGGGAACTAATGGCAGCAGGATGGATTTCAAAAGAACTTGCAATTATTCTTGTTCCGTTCATCACCCTGGTATCTGGCTGTATCATCGGATACTTTGCACAGAAAACCGGATTTTGTGCAATTGGTGGTTTTCGTGATTACATCATGTTCAGGCACACCCGCCTGCTGAATGGATTCATTGCCATGATCGTAAGTGCCATTGTGGCGTTTTTCATCTTCCACCTGATTACTCCCATGGCATTTGAGAACTTCCCCTGGCTGGTGACAAAAGGAGTATTATCAGCAGTTCCAGGAGCACCGGCAGATCTTTCGCAGATGGCTTATATCATCCTGGCAGTGATCGGAGGCATCGGAATGGGAGTAATCGGTGTATATGTCGGTGGTTGTCCGCTCAGACAATTTGTCATGACCGCTGAAGGAAGCATGAAATCGCTCTGGTTTGTGATTGGTATGGCGGTTGGAAGTGTCATATTCTACCTTATCACGGCAGGATTTGTTGTCGGACTCATGAAATCAGTGGGGCTTTAACATGGTTCAGAAAAAACTTGATATTAAAGGCGTCGTATGCCCGTTTTGTGTATTGAAAGTAAAAACCGCTCTTGACGAGATGAAGGCCGGGGATGAACTGATTGTTGTCAGCGATCATCCTCCTGCAGCAAAAGATTCAATTCCTGCATTTGCCAAGATGAACGGATTTATCTGTTCTGTTCAGTCAAGTGAACCAGGACTCTGGGAATTATCCATAAAAAAATAATTTTTGGCGATTGAGTGAAAACACCACAGATATCATACCCGACGGTCAAAGCACTGCTCTCCAGCCATGTCTCAAAAGAGCGGCTGCTCTGGTTGCAGATGCTGACACCTTCACACACAACCTCGTCTGATTCAGATACAAATTCCAAAATTACGTTTTACCTGTGTGGGGATGCCCTGTACAGCCTGGTCCACCCTGAAACTGCACCTATGTGGGAGGAACTTGGGAAAAGGCCGGGAGTTCAGATTATTGCAGAAACCGATGACCTTGCCGATATGGGTCTTCTTACCAGGCCAATAGAACCTGGTCCAATAAATAAAGGAAATCTGAAGGTTCTGTTTTTCAAAGAAGAACATATCCCGGTCTCTTCTGCAGGATTTCTCCACCTCTACAGCCCCTATATGCATCGTCATACCGATCAGTTTCTCGCATGTGTTGACCAGGCGGTCTCGTTATCCATCCCGCTCTCTGTTATTCTCTACCTGGACGGGGTCCATTTATGCCATACAAACCAGGTGACAACTGAATTTGAAAATATAGAACACGGTCTTGATCAAATTCAGCAGAAAGCGATTGAAACCGGGATATCTTTCAATATTACCGCCTGTCAGCGATGCAGTCAGGCACGTGGATATCTCCATCCGGGACCTCTTGAAGATAAAGTAGCACCCTGTTTTCGAAAAGAAGTAGAAGTCTCCGGATTGTCACAGCTGATCCCGCTCTTTTCATCTTCTGAAATTGTCCTGAGTGCAGACTGCATGGATATTCCAGGAACCGGGGAAGAAGCATATGTCATGGTGATAACCGGAACACCATATGGAACAGAACATACCTTTGGAGCCATATCCTTCGCCGTGGCACTCGCAGGAAAAGACATTCCAACATATGTTATCTTTGCAGAGGAGGGTGCCTACTGCTTCATACCAGCCCCGGATAGCCGGTTTTCAGGAACCGTCCGTGATATCCACGGAGTTATTGAAGCGACTGCCATACCAGGGCTGCTTGAATATGCCGTACTTGAACGCTCGTTATCAGAAAGAGGGATTCATACAGACTATGAGGTCCCGGATTTTCAGGTGTTCGGACCTGATGAAATCGCGTCACTCATGAACAAATTAATAACCGGAGGATATCATGTCAGAGTGCTTATATGGTAATGTTGATTGCTCGATGAGGGATTTACGGGATGAAACATGCACCAATGTCTCGATTCAGCTCTCTCTTCTCATGAAACGACTGAAACGGGGCGAAGTAAAAAAGATCATGCTCACCAGGAAACAATATGCCCAGGTTGAAGGAATAAACAAACGATTTCATCTATCAATGGAAAAAGAAGAATCCGGTAATGATTTACTCATTACGATATCACACCATGATACATAAAAACCGGGCCTGAAGACTCACCCAGGTCCTCTCATTTTTCACAATATCGAACGAAATTTTCTGGACCACCCGGATGAACGCGGTTTTTGTCCTGTTCTATTCCTTCGCTCGTGAATCTCTCTTCCATCTCATCCCGGATCTCATCTTCATGCATGACAACATTCCATTTCTCTCCGGTCAGGCAGTATCCACGTTTATCTTTGACCAGGACCGGATATGATGCAATGTCTTCAGGAATGGGCTGCGTATCAAGACGCCTAAAGTTCACCAGATCTTCTGGCCGAAGACCGATGGCGTCACACAGTTCTCTGAGATTATTGAGCCATACGAGAAGATCCCGGACATCGATGGTATCCCATTTCATGATCTGGTACAATAACATGTAGGTGTCACGTTCTCTTGTAATATGCCGAACCCCGCTATCTTCCTTGAAATAGAACTCATGAAAATATTTGATGTCACGTATCTGCTGGGCAATATCAAAGAGAACATTCCGATTTTCATTCAGGGTTCGGATAATTTCATTATCGTCGACTTTTTTTGTCAGTTCCCGCAGAGTCTTCGAGATATCTTTTATATCATCCACATATTCATCCAGTTCACGGAGCGTGTCGACATATTTCTCTTCAAGGTTCACCCCGAAGAACGCCTCCATGTGTTCAGACATATTTGCCATGTATAAAGAGGTCTGGCCTTCATACAATAAATCTATCGCGTTGTTCTGGTTAGGCACTTTTTAAAGTTAATATAGTGGTTAAATTCAGCTTCCCTATCCACTTATGTAGTCCTACCGTACATGAATGATATAATGGACGTAGATCCCCGTTTGTACTCCCGTGGAGGTATCATCACCGAACGTGATCCAGAGCGGTGCATCATCCGCCTCAGGATACCAGCCGGAATGCTTACTCCTGAACAGACCATCGGTATTGGAAAAATAGCCAGAACGTATGGCGATGGCCGGGTTCATCTCACGGTACGGCAGACCATCGAGATCCCTGGCGTTGATCCAAGCCGCATTGTTCCAATGCTGACTGCACTCAAGGATAACGGAACTCCGCTTGGTTCAGAACGGCAGGAGATAGTGAATGTCACAGCCTGTATGGGAACTGACCACTGTAAATATGCAAATATTGACTCCCTGGCACTTGCAAAAAAGATAGATGAACGATTTTTTGGGAAAGAGATGCCGGTAAAGGTCCGAATTGCGATATCAGCATGCCCGAACGGATGTTCAAGTGAGCGGATGAATGAGATCGGCATCACCGGAGTCAGGGAACCCAATCGTGACCAGGAACTCTGTACCGGGTGTGGGACCTGCCAGAAATACTGCAGGGAAAATGCAATCATAATCAGGCGTGGACAGGTTGAACTAGACAAAAAACTCTGTATGGAATGCGGTATGTGTGTTATGCCCTGTCCGTTTGATGTTTTAAGGGGGAGTGAGCCACGATACCGGATCACCGTCGGGGGAAGAAGAGGCCGACATCCGAAAGTAGGACGTGAACTGGTTACCGTATCAGATCCTGAAACGGTCCTTGAAATCGTCGGTAAAATAATAAAATGGGTCTATGAGCTCGCTTCCAGTGATGTACTCCTGCCGGAACAACTTGATGAACTTGAATTTAACCAGTTCAAGAAAGAGATCCGGGAACAATATGCAGAAAAAAGGGAGTGGCCACCAGCTGAATCAGAAGGATCAGAGTACCTGTGACCTCATTTTTTATATCATTCCGGAAGAATGTATGAATATGACAAAATGGCAGTGTCTGGAATGTGCATATGTATATGATCCAGAAAAAGGTGATAAAACCCAGAATATTCCTCCGGGAACGCCCTTTGAAAAGCTTCCCAAAACCTGGGTATGTCCGGAATGTAAAATATCCATCCAGAAAAAAGGATTATTTGTTCCCCGAGAATAACCGGATTATTGCCCGGCGCAATACAAATTGCCCACAATTATGCATTTTTTCTTCTGATGCCTGTCAGTTTTACTGTTTGAACAGACCAGAATAGATCTCTTATTTTCCAAAAATGATCATGAAAAAAACAGGAATCATGGATAAACGCCTTTTGTAAAGTAAAAAAAAGAGACAGGATCATATATTTTCTGTTGGCAACCTTACTTCGTACATCCAAGATTATTGTTAAATCATTCAAATTAATTGACGTAAGCTTCTCCATAATCAGATATATATAATTATGCTCAAATCAAGATTATTCCACTTCTAATCTTCTAAGATTGCGCTTTTCACATCATGCTCTTTTTCAGAGTTTTTTGGGTTAGTGCCTATCTTATCAGGAATGGTATTCAGGACGTAAATGCGATCATATGCAATTTAGGCATTGTGAATTGTCAGATATTACCTGTTTAATCAGATATGAGCACACATTGTAGTCCTAATCAATGGGCACAAAAAAATTTTGCCTAATCATCACCAAACCTTCGGTCACAAACTCATCTCTCTCCTTCCGGGTCATGATGCCCAACTTGCCGGATAACTCCGAAACCTTTAAAAGAGACTCTTTCGCCTCATCTCAAAATGGAGGCATGATGAACCCAAATCCTTTATTATCCCCACGTTGACCGTTACTTGTTCGGTTGACAAGTGGTGCCTGTTCGGGTCAGGACCATGGATGGAAACCTGAATGGTGGGATACTCCCGATATCCCATCACCAGTCTTCTCATACTAACCATTGGTGCATGCTGATCCCCACGTTCGTACCACAAGAATCTGGAACCCAGGTTCGTGTGACCGTCTTTCATCGGAATGATCGCTTCTGATGATTCCTGAATTCAAGCGTAGAATTTGGGAAACGGAGGAGATGAATGACAAACAAGATTACGTTGAATCTTATTACCTGTCGAACCATTCAGCAAGGAGTTGCTATGGAGACAGGAAAGACTTCCAAGAAGTACTATGACGCTGCTTCAATCATTCACATGCACGAGGATGATATGAAAAAAGCAGGAATCATGGCAAATACCAATGTCCGGGTCACCAGCAAAGATGGTACCATCGTGGTTAAGGCAGTCCGGACCCGTGAAGACGTTGTTCCAGGTCTTGCAATGCTCCCCATGGGACCCTGGGCAAATGCACTTGTCTCTGCATATACCTACTCCACCGGAGAACCCTGCTTTAAGGGATTTCCTGTAGATATCGAGCCCGCTGAAAAAGAGAAGGTAATGGAAGCAGTTGAACTGATCCAGACCCTTTGTTATGGCGAAGATAGAAAACCACCGGCAAGGGAGTAATACATGTCTAAAGTAGTAACCGATGTTACCTGTCCATTTTGCGGAACCCTGTGTGATGATCTTGAGATCACGGTTTCTGATGACGGGAAAGAAATTATTGATTGTCAGAACGCCTGTGCAATCGGCTCTGAAAAATTCCTTCACGTACGGAAGGAAGGCCGGGTAACCCGTCCAAGAAAACGCCAGCCAGACGGATCCTATAAAGAGATCTCATACGATGAAGCTATTGAATACACCGCACAGATGCTGGCAAAAGCCAAAAAGACCCTCTGGTATGGATGGGCTTCAACCAGCTGTGAGGCAATGGCAATCGGTCACAAGGTTGCAGAAAAAGCAGGAACCATCGTTGATAACTGTGCAACCGTCTGTCACGGCTCTTCACTGCTTGCAATCCAGGACGTTGGTGTCCCAAGCTGTACCTTAGGAGAAGTCAAGAACCGTGCAGACCGTATCGTGTTCTGGGGATGTAACCCGGCCCATGCTCACCCCCGTCACATGTCCCGATACTCTATCTTCCCCCGTGGATTCTTCACCACCAAGGGTCACAAGGGAAGAAAGATCATCTGTGTTGACTGCCGGTACACCGACACAGCAAAATGTGCCGATGAATTCATCCAGATAGAACAGGGATACGACTACGAACTCCTTGATGCATTCAGAACGGTTGCCCGTGGACAGCCAATTCCTGATGTCGTCGGTGGAGTCCCGAAGGAAAAGATCATATCCGCAGTAAATACCTTAAAAGAAGGACGGTTCGGTGTCATCTTCTTCGGTATGGGTCTGACTCACACCCTTGGAAGAAACCACAATATCGATATCGCAATCAACCTCACCCGTGACTTAAACGACTTTACCAAGTTTTCCATCATAGCAATGAGAGGACACTGGAACGTTACCGGTTCAGGACAGGTTCTCTCATGGCAGTATGGATTCCCGTACTGTGTTGACCTCACCCGCCGGACCCATGCCCGGTACAACCCTGGTGAGACATCCTCTGTTGACCTGCTTCGGAGAAAGGAAGTCGATGCCTGTATCTGTATCGCATCTGATATCGGTGCACACTTCCCAATTGAAGCAACCAGACATATGGCCCAGATTCCATCGGTCTGTATTGACCCACATATCAACCTGACAACCGAGATCTCCGATGTTCACATCCCGGTCGCTCTTGTCGGTGTTGAAGTCGAAGGTTGTGCCTATCGTATGGACAACGTCCCGATTGCATGCCGGAAAGTCGTCGAACCTCCAGAAGGAATGCTCACCGATGAGGAGCTTCTTGAGAAGGTATACGACCGGCTCTGTGAAATCATGGGGGATGCGTAAATGAGTGAAATACTGATCAAGAACGGTCATGTCTTTGATGTTGTCAGTGGCGTAAAAGGAGACAAGGCCGATATCGCCATCAAGGATGGCAAAATTGTAGACAAGGTCTCATCCAAGGCAAAGACTATCGATGCATCCGGAAAGACCGTCATGGCCGGTGCACTTGATATCCATGCCCACGTTGCAGGACCAAAAGTCAACCTTGGCCGATGGTTCAGACCAGAAGACAAGATGATCCGTGGTGAGATGCGGGGCGGTATCGTCAAGCAGACCACCAGAATGGAGCAGGGTTTCTCAATTCCGTCCGTATTCAGAACCGGATACTCATACGCCCGTATGGGGTACGGATTTACCATGGAAGCAGCCATGCCACCGCTCTATGCACGGCATGTCCATGAAGAGATCAAGGATACTCCAATCATCGATGAAGCAGCACTTCCGGTGTTTGGAAACAACTGGTTCGTCTTTGAATACCTAAAGGAACACGATATCGAAAAGACTGCAGCATATACTGCCTGGCTTCTCAAGGTAACCAAGGGATATGGTATCAAGATCGTCAACCCCGGTGGCACAGAAGCATGGGGATGGGGTCTGAACTGTCTTGGCATCAATGATGAGGTTCCGTTCTTTGACATCACACCGTCAGAGATCATCAAGGGTCTTATTGAGACCAATGAATACCTTGGTCTGCCACACTCCATTCACATCCATGGAAATATGCTTGGAGACCCGGGCAATGCACCAACAACCATCGACACGATGAAACTTGCAGCCGGGTACAAGGCAAAGAACACCTTTAACCGTGAACAGGTTATGCACCTGACTCACCTGCAGTTCCACTCCTATGGCGGTTCCAGCTGGGGAGACTTTTGTTCAAACTCCAAGGAGATCATGAACTACGTCAATGCACATCCCGAACTCACCTTTGATACCGGAAATGTGACCCTTGATGAGACAACCACCATGACCGCCGACGGTCCGTTTGAACACCACCTCAGTGCATTAAACCACCTCAAGTGGTGTAACGTGGACGTCGAACTTGAGACCGGTTCCGGAGTTGTTCCGTTCATCTACAGCCCGAACGTCTTCCCCTGTGCCGTCCAGTGGGCAGTCGGTCTTGAACTTGCCCTTCTTGCAACGGATCCAATGCGGACCATGATCACCACCGACCATCCGAACGCTGGTCCGTTCACCCGGTACCCACGGGTATTCAAGTGGCTTATGTGCAAGAAGACCCGTGATGAGCAGATGGCCGCCTTCAAAAACAGTGGCAAGGTAGCAGACGCAACCATCCTGAACGAACTTGACCGTGAAATCACGCTCTTTGAGCTTTCACAGATGACCCGTGCTGGTCCGGCAAAGGCCCTTGGTCTTTCAAACATGATGGGAGGTCTTGCTTCAGGTATGAATGCAGATGTTGCCATCTACGACCTCAACCCGGCCAAGATGCCAACCGATCCAGAAGAGATTGAGAAAGCCTTCTCGAACAGTGCATACTTCATCAAGAATGGAGAGATCGTCTGCCAGGACGGTCAGATTGTTCATGCAGGCACCAAGAAGACCTTCTGGGTTGATGCAAAAGCACCGGAGAGCAAGCAGGTTACCCGTGATGTCAGGGAGAAATTCCTCCGGTATTACACTGTAACGCAGGCAAACTACGAGGTTCCGGATTCATACGCACCGAACCCGTTCGTCATCGAAACCAAGGCAAATGTGTGAGGAATCAGGAATGAAGATCGCAACAATCAATCTGAAAACTGCCCCGACGTTATATCTTGAAGCAGACTGTATCACCCCCGATTCCTTTGCAGGAAAGAGCAAGGATGAGATTCTGGCACTTCCGGTCTATGAAGGAAGAGAATGCTACAAGCTTGGGGACTACTTTGAAATCGCCGGTGAAATCGGCGAAACTCCGGAAGAAACAAAGATCGTCGTAAACGGTGACTGCAGCAAAGTCAAGTACATCGGCGCAAAGATGTCAGCCGGAGAGGTCATCGTCAACAGCAGCACTGACATGTACACTGGTGCATGGATGAGAGGCGGCAAACTGACCATCAAGGGCAATGTGGACTCCTTCTCCGGCCTTGGCATGGAGAACGGAGAGTTCATCGTCGAAGGAGACGGTATGAACTACATCGGTGCATCCTACCGTGGTGACTGGCGTGGTATGCAGGGCGGAGTCCTCCGGGTAAAAGGCAATGTCGGCAGTGACATCGGTACCTTTATGAACGGTGGAACCCTCATCGTCGAAGGAAACGCAGATGTCCACATCGGAACCCACCAGGAAGGCGGAACCATCATTGTAAAAGGTGACGTCAACCGTCGTGTCGGCGGCCAGATGGTCAAAGGAACTATCTATGTCTTTGGCAACATGAATTACATGATGCCCGGGTTCAAGTACAACCAGGATGTTGAGCTGGAAGTTGACGGATACAAGGGAACCTTTGCCGAGTACATCGGTGACCTTGGTGAGCGTCACTCCAAGTCCAAGGGTCAGGTCGTGTACGGGAAACTGTACAGAAAGAAATAATTTTCTTAAAAAATCCTTTTTTTTCTATTTTCTCTGGGAAATATCAATCCCGATTCCAACAAAGAAATCAAGTTCCCCAGAAGGAAGAAGGACTGGTCTTCCACGCCATTCCACCAGGTATACCTTCCCTGACTTACTCACAATCCTGTTTTCATTCAGGGTTGCAGACGAATCTCTCACAATCCGACGGAATATGTCAGAAACACGCTCCCGATCTTCTGCAGGGACAAAGGTGCTCAGGTAATCCTTATCCTTCACTTCGTCTTCAGAATATTCCAGTGCATCGAGAAGCATCCGGTTCATCATCAGGGTTTTCCCTTTCCCATTGATAGCAACAATAAATACCGGTGAGATATCAAGTAACAGCTGAGAGAACTTCCTTTCTGACTGTAACGAATTGTCTGCCTCTTTTTCAGCAGTTACATCAAGAATAACCCCACTAAACAACAATTCATCAGACACCCTGACCGGAGCAGACATAGTACGGAAATAAATAATCCGCCCGTCAGATCGTATGAACCTGCCTTCAAACTCCCATTTTGATTCTGTTTTTACCGCCTGATCTAAAGACGATAAAAACCGTTCCTGATCCTCTGGCGCAACACCAGATAGGAATTGTGTAAGGAAGGTCGAAATTTCTCCGGAAATTCCCAGGATTTCGCCAACTCTGGAACTCACATAGGTTAGTCCGAATTCTCCAGAGTCTTTTGCATTAAACTGGAAGACAATGCCAGGAATCGTATTTGCAATCCCGGTAATCTGCTCGTTGCTTCGCCTGAGTGAATCTTCAACTCTCCTCCGGTCAGTAATATCGGCCATCGTTGCGAGGATCTCAGGTTCTCCCCGATATTCAACATATACTGCAGATATGACCACGGTTTTCTGGGTTCCGTCTTTTATCCGGATAATTACTTCCTTCCCATCCACATATCTCTGTCTGTTCAAATCATGAGTAATGTCATGAAGGTCTTCAGGGGAGAGGATATCTAATTCTTCGGCCTTTTTCCCGACTATTTCAGTTGCTACATATCCGGTAATCTTTTCATGATAGTCATTTACGAGCAGGCAGAACCCTCTTTTGTCATACAATATACAGGCGTACGGTGCAAGTTCAAAAAGGATTCGAAACCTTTTCTCACTCTCACGTAACGCTTGTTCATTTGATAACAACATTTGGTAATTTTTCTGAAGCATGGCTTCAGATGCCTGAATCTGTTCATACGCTACCAAAAGATCATGTTCTGCCCGTTTTCGTCCAGAAATCTCCCTGAAAAACCAGACCCGTCCATAATATTCCCCATTATCTCCAAACATTGGGGCAGAAAAACGTTCTAATACCCTTCCATGGCGAAGATTTATCTCTTCAAAACTCTTCTCTTCAGGGTGTGCATACAGATATCTGACCCGTGAAAGAAATTCTTCAGAATCAACAACAGAATCTAAAATAGAGGTTAAAACCGGATCATCACTTCGTGATAATAACAGATCATCAGGGATACCCCATATCTCCTGGAACTTTTTATTATATTCTAGAATTTTCCCATTTTTATCGACAATGAGAATCCCATCCGGAGAAACTTCCTGTTGGGTCTTTAGTATTGCATTCTTAAACGCAATTTCAGTCTCAGCTTTTTTACGGTCGGTAATGTCCTGAATTACCCCAAGAACGCGGATAATATTCCCCTGATCATCTCGCTCACATCTTGCTCGTGAATGAATATACTTCTCCGCTGAACCATCAGCCGGATGAATGACATATTCAATGTCATACGGAATATCATCAGAGAGGAGATCCACAAGTGCCTGATGAACCCGATCCCGATCAGGAATACAGGATTCAATATCCTCAATAGGAAAATTGCCTGCAACCGGAGGATAACCAAAGATAGCCAGACCCTCAGCAGATCCCCAGATAGAATCGGTCTGAATAGTATACTCCCATGCACCAGTCCTGCCAATCTCCTGAGCCAGAATGAGTCGTTCCTCACTTTCTCTGACCATTCGTTCACTATCGGTCAATTCCTCGAATTTTTCCCGAAGTTCTTCTTCATCAGCTGCTATCTGTTCATATGCATCCTTCAGCCTCTCTTCAGCCTGTTTTTTTTCAGTGATATCCCGACCTACCACCTGATAGTCTGATACCTGACCAACTTCATCAAATAGTGCCCTGACTGTCCATATCTGCCAGTACATATTCCCGTCTTTTCCAGGAACCATTCTCTCCATCTCACGGGTAGGAACATCAGGCGTAAGCGATTGTAAAAAATTTTCAACAGCAGCGTAATTATCAATCTCCATGATATCCCGGATATTTTTGCCAACCGGATGATGCAGACCAATTCGTGGAGCGTAATACTGTCGATATGCTTCATTTGTGAAGGTGATAACTCCTTCAGGGGTAAACCGGGCTATCATTTCGGTCTGGTCATTAACAACCGACCGGTATCGTTCCTCACTTTTGCGTATATCTTCTTCAGCTTTTTTTAGTTGCGTGATATCCCGGATTGATTCTATGGCTCCTGTTATCGTTCCAGACTGATCAAAGAGCTTGCTGACCTTTACAAGAATGTAGAGATGAGAACCGTCAATATGGATGAAATCAGTCTCGCCAGTAAGGGATGAACCGTCCCGCTCAATATTCGAGTAGTACTGCAGAATGACATCATCAGGTTCATCGATCAGATCAATCAGGACAGGGCGGGTAGATCGATAGATAGCATATTTATATGCATCTTGCCCCTTTCCGATAATATCAGCAGATGAGGTTTTGGTCAAATTTTCAAGAGCCCGGTTCCATGCAATCACTTTTCCAGAGACATCAACAGCGAAGGTGGGATCAGGAAGAAAATTTATGATATCAGAGAAGCGTTTTTCCGATGTTTTTAATGCTCGTTCAGCATCTTTTCTTCGTGCAGCCTGGCGGATTTTATGTACCAACTCGGCAAATTGTGATTTGGGTTCTCCTCCTTTCTGCAGGTAAAAATCAGCTCCATGATTGATAGCCTGGATAACCACCTCCTCCCTCCCCCGGCCGGTGAAGAGAATAAAAGGAATATCACCAAACTTTTGACGAACTTCCTGGAGTAGCCCGATGCCATCCATACCTGGCATCTGGTAGTCTGAAACGATACCATCATACGAATTACTGGCAATCTTTACAAGAGCCTCATCTGCCGAAGGAGAAGTATCTACAGAGAGATTGCCAAACCGCTCCATGAAGAGTTTTCCAATAGTTAATAGTTCAACCTCATCGTCAACATAGAGGATACAAAGTCTCTGTTCATCCATAGATAACAAAAATTCTCCAAATAATTGCCGCTTATTTCAGATTTCAAGGGCATTCTGCTTTTGGTAGTATATCCGTTGCACAGTAGTATCTTTCATATTATCAGGAAAGGATAAATAACCAACGAGTGGTTAACATTTCGTTTTAGTCTCAAAAAAGGTTATTACTCATGAACTTTTTCTCTGGTCCATTTTGGTCCGGAAAGAATCGACATAAAGATTTTTATGAATGCCTCCTAGTTTTCACCCTAAAGGTTAACATCTCAGATGGAGAGGTATATCATACCAAACTCATGTCTACTTCTCCTTTAACAATCCTTTACGTTGATGATGAACCCCTTCTTCTCCAGGCAACAAAAGCATATCTGGAGCACCTGGGATTTCACGTCGAGACTACAGATTCCGGCCTTAAAGCACTCGGATTACTCTCTGAAAAACATTATGATGCCATCGTTTCAGACTACCAGATGGCAGGTATGGACGGTATTACCCTCTTAAAAGAGATCCGGAGCAGAAATCCTGAGATCCCATTCATTCTCTATACCGGACGAGGACGGGAAGAGGTGGTCATAGAGGCGATTGATAACGGGGCTGACTTTTATGTCCAGAAAGGAGGAAAACCAGCACCGCAATTTAAAGAATTAACACACAAAATTAGGATTGCGGTTCAGAAGAAACAAGACAGCAAGGCACTCATGGAGAGTGAACTCAGGTTTCGCTCTCTTATTCAAAACTCATCAGACATTATACGAATCCTGGACAAAGACGGAACTATCCTCTTTGATTCACCATCCTCATCTCGAATTCTGGGATACCCGGAAGGGTCACTTGTCGGGACATGTGCTTTTGATTACATTCATCCGGAAGACAAAGATCAGGTCCAGTCAGATTTTCTGGAGGTGCATAATAATACAAATGACCATATTCCCACAGAATACCGAATAAGAAAGGCTGATGGATCATACCTGTATGTTGAATCTGTTGGTCTCAATCTTCTTGACACACCAGGAATCAATGGCATCGTCACCACCACCCATCCGATTCATACCCAGAAAATGGCTGAATTCGGGATGAAAAAGGTGGCTGATGATCTTGCTGCAGCATATGAGGAACTTGCAGCAAATGAGGAAGAACTCAGGATCAGTTATGAGCAGCTGAAAGAGCAGGAACAGGCTCTATTAGAGAGTGAAGAACGATTTCGGAGCATGGCTGAGCGCTCTTCAGATCTGATAATCCTCATCAGCAAAGAGTTTCTTTCCATATATCTCTCCCCCTCTGCTCATTCTGTTATCGGATATGATCCTGAAGAATTCGTTGGCAAACCTGCAGAATATTGGGCTCAAACAATCTTCTCACCGAGCGGACCAGATTTTTACCAGGCTGTTCAAAAAACAATGAATGGTGAATCTGTTTCAAACCTTGAGGTCCAGATCCAGAAAAAGAACGGAGAGTATGCCTATGTCAATATCAATGCAGTCCCCACTCAGCATGAGGAAAAAATCACTGGGATACAGGTATCAATGCGGGATATTACTCCTGTCAGAAAAGCAGAACGTGCTTTTCGGGAGAGTGAGATAAAACTTCGGAAAAGTGAACAACGGTTCCTTGCAACAACCACGAACGCAGGATTCTGGGTCTGGGAAGTCGATGCTGACGGGATATATACGTATTCGAGCCCTGCTGTTGAAAGCATCATGGGATACCATCCGGATGACCTGATTGGAAAGATTCGTTTTTTTGATCTCTTTGATCCATCAGTTCGTGATGAACAGGTTGAAATGGCCAGGGAAATCTTTGATTCAAAAAAATCCTTTTCTAATTTTATTAATCTCAACAGTCATAAGAATGGAAGATGTGTAATCCTGAATACATGTGGAACTCCGGTATTTGACGAACACGGAATATTTTCCGGATACTGCGGAGTGGATCAGGATATTACCACCCAAAAAGAAGCAGAAGAAAAGATCAGGGATAGCGAGGCACGATACCGGCTGCTTGCAGATAATGTGCATGATGTTATATGGACCACCGATGAACGGATGAGAATTACCTATGTTTCTCCTTCGGTTATCGATATGCTTGGGTTTAGTCCTGCAGAAATCAGAACCATGACATTTCGGGATCTTCTCACTCCTGAATCATATCAAAGGATTATAAATCATCATTATGAGTGGTTAGATCAGCTACTTGAAAATAAAAAAATCACTGATAAATCAACTGTTGAATTAGAATTCATCCGCAAGGATCAGACCAGGGTTTGTACAGAGATCATGATAAAACCCATCTATACAGAATATGAACTGTTTATCGGCCTTGTGGGTGTTACCCGGGACATTTCAAAAAGAAAACATACTGAAAAAGCCCTCAAGGTTGCAAATCATCAGTTAAGTCTTCTGACAAGCGTTACCAGACACGACATCCTCAATAAAGTATCTGTCATTTTTACCTATCTGTCTCTTGCAGACCTGGAATATGCCAGTCCCAAACTCACTGAATATCTCAGAATTATTAAAATGGCAACTGATGATATTCAGTCCCATATTGAATTTACCAGAGTATATCAAAATCTTGGTTCACAAGAACCACAATGGTTTATTCTGGAGCGGGTTATGCCCAGGTCAGTTTTGCCGGTCAATATTCATTATCTCAATGACTTGTGCAGGTTCGCTCTCTACGGAGATCCCATGCTTGAAAAAGTGTTCTTCAACCTTCTGGATAACTCAATCCGGCATGGGGATTATGTTACTGACATCCGGGTTTCGGCATATAATTCTGACGGAGGGCTCATCATTATCTGGGAGGATAATGGCAGGGGTATTCCATATGAAGAGAAAGACTCTATATTTGAACATGGAGTCGGGAATAACACAGGTTTTGGTCTTTTTTTGGTCAGAGAAATTTTGCTTCTCACCGGTATCACTATTCAGGAGACAGGAATTCCCGGAAATGGGGCCAGGTTTGAGATCCGGGTACCAAAAGGAGTGTACCGGATTATAGAGGGTTAAATTATTTTTGGGAGGAAATTTTCGTTCCGACGAAGACGTTCATCGAAAAATTAATTATGAGAATGAGAATGAGAGAAAACATCATCTTCAATCTTCTCTACTTTGTGGATTACCTGGTCAAGTAATACAAGAACTGCTGGCATTACAATAACCGCCCCGATAAGTGAAAAGAACACCGCGATGATGGTACTCAGTCCAAAATTACTCACAATGGGAAATGTCGAGAGGATAAGAGCCGAGAACCCGAAGAACGTTGCAAGACCTGAAACCAGGATTGCAGAACCTATCTTCCGGACACTATTTTTTATAGATTCTATCACGTCATCATTGGATTCCCGTTCTTCTATATACCGCTCCATAACCAGAATTGTATACTGACATGCAATTCCGATGGTCATCGAACCAAGACATGCGGTCAGGATATTGTAGTCAATACCCAGAAGATACATCGCAACCGCATTCCAGCCGACAATTGCGACAATAGGAATGATTGGAGTAATTGCGTTAATATTCCGGTACACAACCCCAAGAAATACAACGACAAGAAGGAATCCAAGATAGGTCATCGCTTCTTTACTCTCCACCAGTTCACGGATAAGGGTTGTAAATAATTCAAACGAACCCACAATTCTGGTCTTAATACCCGGAGGCGGATAAACAAATTCCAAATCCGCTTCGACCAGTTTTCGTAATTCTCCTTTTTGTGGGGTATCGAGTTTAATGGTGTATAACTTGATTATCGCTTCATTACGCCCGTTCAGGAACTGTTTCTGAGTCTCTTCCGGAATCTGCTCTAAGACACCTGTTAATTCACTTTTGGTTGAAGGGATGGTTCCATTGTTGTACATCTTTACATAATCAGCAATACTCACTGCATTTGTCAGCTGGGAGTGAGAATCCACCTGATATTTCGTAAATCTGTCCATCCATTGAATGGATTCAAGAGATATGACATCAGATCCATACACCAGAATGGCAATCGGATCAGTTGATCCAATAGTCCGGGAAACCTTGTCCATTGTGACCTTTGCAGGCATATCCCCCGGAACAAACGATTGTTCATTGGTATTTATTGGAATCTTTGGATCCAGTTGGATACCAATGAACGCTACCATTACCACGAGAAGAAGGATTGGAACTGGTCGTTTTGCTACCCACTCCGCAATCTTTGAAAGAGACAGATCAATTATTTCCGACTGACGGGATTTTCCTGCTCCTTTCGGTTTGTACCCAAACACGAGTGCAAATAATGGAATGCCGATTAACGATGTAAGATAACAGACGACAACCCCGATGATGGCAACAAGTCCGAATGACTGGATCATCGGCACCGGAGAGATAAACATTGCCATAAATCCCATTGTTGTTGCAAGCATCGCAAAGAGCACCGCCGGACCGGTCTTGATGATGGTTGTTTTCACTGCAACAGACAATGGATTGGTTCTGCTCTCCTCTTCAAGTCTTGATTGAAACTGAATTGCATAATCTATTCCCAGTCCCAGGAGAATTGGAAATGCAGACACGACTGACATCCCGACCTGAATATGTGCCATTCCCATAAGACCAAAGGTGAAAAGCAGACCCAGAGTCACAATGAGGATCGGGAGGAACCGGTGGCTCACATAGGTAAAAAGAAGCCCTACAACGATAACCATCAGAATAAGTGCTGCAATAATGAGAGTTCCCATGGATTTGCTCAGTTCATCTTCCATCTCCTGGGAAAACGCTGCTTCACCGGTGAGCTGAATGGTCAGTCCTGGTGGAACTGTTGTACTTGCAATAAAGGAACGGATATTCTCTATGGCATTTTCTTTCTGATCAAGGGTAAGCCCTGGATCAAGAGTAATCATTCCCATTGAAAGAAGTTGCGATGGAATGTACTGCTTTACAATTGATTCGGGGAGAGTCTGTATTACTTCATCAATTTCCGCTCTGTTACTTGGAAGCACCCCAGATGTTTTTTCCTTGATTACATTCGTAATTTGAGAAACGGACGAAACATACGGCAGATTTTCGATTGGATCCTGTATGGAGTCTATATACTGTAATTGATCAGGACTGAGCGGCGTCCCAGACTCATACAGCAAAACAAGAGTGTTTTGCTGAAACGTGTCCTGATAATGAGCAGTTATAATACCCCGCTCTGAAGTGGGACTCATATAGGTGTCATTTCCAGACACCATCGAGATCATGGTCATACCAAGGAGTGATACGGCCATGAAAACAAGGATACAACCAGATAACAATCTCGGATGGTCCACTACAACATCGGCAAGCCGACTAAAAATAGGTGGCATAGGTCTTTTCCCAGAATTCTTTCAGACCCTTTGTCCCTGTTTTTTTGTCCGGAAGAAATGAATTCCACCGATGATTGCTGCAAAAGCGACTACGAGCAGGATGAGGTTTGAAAGCATACCCGGTCCTGATGGTTTTTCAACCGTTACCGGCACTTTAATGGTATCTGAAATTCTGCTGGTGTCCAGTGCATCACGGTATCGGACTTCTGAATCAAGTGCATAATTCTTGACGGTTGCATCAGATCCAACCGTAACCCTGAATCTTGCAATGCTTGTTTCTCCAGGACCGATATCACCAAGATAGGCAAGATCGTCATTGCTGGTAAAAGGATCTACTGCACTAATCCTGGCTTGTGCATGGTACGCAACAGATTCGCCGATATTTTTGAACGGAACTTCAATAACATGACTTTGACCCGGATTTACAATGGAATCATCTCCAGTCACTTCAAAAGCGATTTTTTTCAAAACCGGGATACCAATCTCCTCTTCCGGAGTGGTCATCTGTTCGCCGTCAGTATTTTCATACCGTACCTGAACTTTCAGCGGGTACTGCTGTGGCTCTGCATCCAGACTCACCGATACTTTAAATTTTGCATCCATCTCGGCTCCAGGAGCAAAGGTTCCGAGGTATACCATTCCATCAACCGGCACAACCGGGGAATTACCACTTCTGATAATCTCTGCAACAGCCTTTTCTCCCACATCACTGCCGGTATTTTTCAATCTAAGGGTAACATACCCGGAACCACCGGCATGTATCTCTTCAGGAGTCACTTTGATAATATCAGTATTAATCGCTGATTTCATCGATAATGGAAGGATAAGGGATTTCATCTGTTCCTGGTACCGATAGGTAACACTGTCTGTTCCCTGTTGCTCTGCATGTGCCAGATGGGTATATCTGATGGTAATCGGAAGGTCATACATACCGGCTTTCGCGTCATCTTTTATCCGGATTTGAAAGGAGGCAATAGCGTTTTCAGATCCTTTTACGTCCCCGATCATCTGGGCATCAGATTTTATCAGTACGGGTGCATCACCAGACTGGAGTGTTGCAGTTACCATTTTTGCCGTACTCGGAAGATCATCCTGTTCAACAATACCAGACTGGACCATTTTCATCTGATTCAGACCGTCGTTTTGTATGCGAACATCAAGACCTACCGTTTCACCAGGAGTAAATTCATTTGTTCCAGAGATGGAAATGGTAAGATTTGGTGAACCAGCGAGGTACTTTGTACCTGCAAGAGCCGGAGTTGCCATAAACGATGCTGCTATAAGGGCTATGCCCATTATGAGAAATGCTTTTTGGGTATGTGCGATTATCATACTAGTGGTCTCACATTATTTCCGTCCATGCTGATCTGTGGGGCGGAAATCTTGAAATCTGACAGTTTTAAGGTAATGCCAAAATGGCAGGGACCATTTCAAAACCGGGCTGTTCGTCTGTGGTAGGTCTGAACAGTCCGGTTTGATACTTATGGAGAATCTTTTTTATCAAGGGTGTAGAATGACCAGGCCGATTGATCGTACCTGTCGGTGAAAATCGAAAAGATGGTATGAATTTCTTTGCTTGCGTCACAAAATCTCTTCAAATCAGAGGAGGATAATTTTGAAATGAATGGGATGATGTTATTTCGCATATTCTGAAGAAGCATTCGAAGTTCTTTTCTGCCTTCATCGGTTACGGATATGTTCATTGCTCTCCGATCCGATGGATCAACAATCCGTTCGACTAATCCTTCAGAAACCAGATGTTCTACCAATCGTGACATGTATGGTTTTGAGATAAACATACTCCCACAGAGATCTGACATGGATTTTGTTCCCTGAGCTTCCAGGATACCGAGTAACCGGTACTTTGCCTCTTGCATCCCGGAAAGATCGGGAAAGGCAATCTTCATGATCACCTGGAATTCGAGAAACAACTGTAGTATCTCTGTAGCAGCTATCTCCTGAGGAGTCTTAACCATCGGTGTCATCTACCTATACAAATTAGTTCACAGTGTAAATAAATGTATGTGTGAATTATGTATTTGTGCAATTATTTACTGAGTGTATCATTGACACCGGGAAATGAATGATGAAATCTGATAATCTGCATATGTTCCTCTTATTCCCGGTATGAGTTCCGAAGGTAGAACAGACCAGGCTTACTGTGAAAAACGTCCCTTCAAACGCATTTAACCCGGGGTTTCACGACACTCCCATATCCCCGGAGATAAAAACAGGTGTATGGAACATATCTTTTCATTTCATTTATTCTAAACGTTATGCAGGGCAATACAATATGAAATCTTCAAATATTGTTATAATCTCAGTTATTTTCGCGATTTTTTGATCGAGACTCTGATACTGGAAGAGCGATAACTCTCATCAGAAGTAATATATCTACAATTCGTAAAAAATGGCGTAAACGTCATTGGAGAAACGGTTTCAGCGTTCCGTAATCTGCCATGGATACCAAATGGTACCAATGTTTGGATCAACAGATATATTTCTCTCATAATCTTGTGTCAGCCTAGAGCGACTGAACATTTACGTCATAAAATGGCTCAATGGATATCATACAACATTGGCTGATCTTGAAGAGTTTTACCGAGAATATATAATGACACTATACAAATCATAATTATCAGGATAGGTATGATCCAAACAGACCACACACCTCATCGAGCTCTTGTCACAGATATGACTGGAACCCCCCTATATTTTGAACAAGGTTTTATTTTCATCGATTCTGGCATTGGTGGAGAAAACGTTGCGTACACCCTGAAAGAACCGGTGAAGATATCAATAGTATTTGATGATGAGAGCAACGAATATATTCTTTCAAATGATCTCCTTCATCTCTTATCCCATCATTCATCTCTCCCAGAAGCAATTCGGATTATTCAGGAGCAGATATATATCCTATATGAAGAGTTTGTAATTGCGGAACCGGTTCATATTCATAAATCAGGCATGGCTTTTCGTGAACTATTAAAAAGATTGGTTGAGGTTTCGTGACCTCAAGAAAGAGTGAAAAAGTGGTTAAAGCACTTTTAAAAAAAGGATTCGTATGTAAAAATACCCATCATAGATATTTGATTTTTTCAAATCAGGGCAAAGATACTGACATTATTACCTTTGTAAGTCATGAAAAAAGAGAGATGAGCGATGCATTGCTTTCAGTAATGGCACGACAGATCTCACTTTCGAAAGAAGATTTTTTTTTGTTAATCGACTGCACTATAGATGAATCAGATCTCATAGCAAGGTACAAGGAAATCGGAAAAATCGACTGAAATTGGAAATGAGAGAAAAAATAACTCCGAATCCTGATAACTCATGAGAATTCGGATATCCCACAAATGTCACCCAAGAATATTCCTCGTAATCATTAGCATCCAATATTAAAGCGAAATCGTATATCCTTCTGCTTGAAGAATACTATAAAAATCAACCAATCAATCATTCGAGTAGAGCGTATTACTGAGTTATTCGCGTTAATAGCGAGTAAATGCATATTTAGAATGTAATGTAAGGTTTTATCGTCCCCTAAACTGCAACGAATACGCAGCATTACATTCAGAACGAAAAAAGGTTATAAAGTAGTTGTCTCTTTATATCCGTCCATGATCTCAATGACAACCGGAATCAGGGCAGACATATCCGCTTCAGATCCGTTTTCGGTCATATTTGTCATAGATTCCTGAACAACACCATCTGCTTTCTGCTTCAATTCCCTGATGTCTTCAATGGAACTTTCTGCAAACCGTGACTCAAACAATGCTGCATCGGTATCAAATGCTGACATCTTTTCAGTATAGAGATCAATAAGGGCCGGATCTGCAGTCAGTACATATCCTTCCTGTGCATTGACAGCACCCAACAGATGAGTATACAAGAGAAGTCTGAAGCTATCTTCACCGATTGCGTTTTTATCGATGAATCTGGCAATGATGTTATCAAATACCCTGATAAGGTCTACTGCAGCATCTTTGTATTCTACAACTTCATCTTCTGCCGGTGTGAGATTATGTGCCTCAAAGGTTGATAGCATCTGAAGACCGGATGCATTCAGGGCATCATATGCTGAGTACAATGTTGCCCACTCTGCAGTTGCATCTTCACTCTCATTCACCGCAGCATCAATCGTATCAAGAAGGGCATCGATCTTTCCGTCAGGATCCTGGGTCGCAATCATGAAATCTTCAATTTCGCTCGCATCTTTGAGGATCAGGGAGCCAAAACCGTCTTCAATCATACGAAGATCTGCAGCATAGAGTTCTATCATGGCATGTGCCGATTCGTTATTCAACATCCATGGTTCGCCAATGGTTTGATTATCATTGGTATCTTCGGCAAAAACACCGCCAATAAGGAGAATGGTGAGAATGAAACATCCAGAGATAATGTTTTTCATAATTCCTCGCAGACGACAAGAATAAAAATCCCACATTCCCCTACCCAACACATGGAATCTGTACCTTGCCATCGGAATATAGGTTACACAGAAGGGTATTAGTAGATAATTATTCCTGCTCGATAGAAAAGATATTGGTTTTTACCAGAGCAAAATCTTTCGAAATACTTGGTAATATTTCTCTGGCCGTTTTGAAAACTATCTGAAAATTGACTCCAAAATATTCATGAATTAACTTATCTCTCATTCCGGCCATTTCAGCCCAGGGAATTGTGGGGTACCTGTCTCTGATATCTAGAGGAATTTTCTTCGCTGCTTCACCCATTACCTCAAATGCCCGAACTACAGCGAATTGTGTTTTTTTATCCTCTAAAAACTCTTCATATGACATATTATCAGTGAATTCCAGAATGATGTGGATCATATCACCAATATCATCCAGGTAGTCCTGAAAATCACGTTTCATTCATACACCACTTCTGATAAGATATGTTCACCAATATGACGCTTTAACGAATCTTTCAAAACCAGATCAACCTTCATATGGAATATACTAGAAAGATATTGTTCCAATCTCACAAATGTAAACAAATCTGGAGTTTTTGAGAATGTGACCAGAATATCAATATCACTGGTATCAGTTCCTTCTCCCCGAACAATTGAGCCAAAAAGTCCAATCTCCTGGACATGATAATCCCGCTCAAGATAAGTGGCTTTTTCTTTTAAGATTGCTAATATTTCATCTCTTGAATATGGCCGGATAATTTTGCAAGCGTTCATAATGCAGAATGATATGTCATTAAGAAATTTCTCACATAAATATCCTGTCATTGAAAAAAAAGTATTCACCAAAATCCATTTATAAATCATCTACCCATACCAGTTCAGCTCCGAACCTCCCATACCCACACATGTATCTTTCCCCGGACGAAACAGGTGAGAGAACAGATGGAACTCAAGAGGGGCTATGTACCGGAACACCAGGAAAAGCCTGACACATATCCAGAGACTAAGCCACCAATTATCCTGCATGGCCTCATATATCCCCGGATTTCAGGCATTGCCTTATTTGGAGAATCCGGATCAGATAAACCAGCCCCGAATATAACTCTCAGTCATTCTGATATCTATCCTCCTGCTCTCCCTCATTATCGACTTGCCGAGACGATCCATACGATAACCGGCCATTCTTTCCATTCGGCCAGTCGGGCATACTGGATAATCCATGCACCAGAACCCAGATCAGGGAGTTCTGATACCAATAATTCCAAAACCGGACACCAACAGGTACCACTCTCCCGATATACTGTTCCGGTTCTCATCATCCCGTACGAAACCTTTTTTGAAACATTCACCACTCTTCAGGCATCACCGGATGTCCACATCGGAGACACGGTCACATATCTTATTAGCTTGCTGGAATCAGCATGTATTCTGGTCAGGGATGGAAAATTCAAACCAGCCCTCGTAAAGACTTCATCAGGATACCAGATCAGCTGGACTCCGGCACTTCTCCCTGATGATTTCTCATGGCTGGCCCGGTATGCAGCCGCAATGCCGCCAATTATGCAATTTGCCTCTGAACAGAAGAGAATTCAAAAGCCACTCCCAAACCCAGAGGAATTTCTTTTTGCTGCTCTCTCCGGGATGATGGAGACCATAATCAAACAGGCACTCAAAAAGCATCCACCTTCTATCCGGCCAGGAAAGCGGATGATAGAGCATGAAAAAGATGCCCTTGCCTTCATGGCTTCCCTCACCGGAAAAGACCTCAATATACAGGATCATGAGTTGGATCCAGTGTTTGCAGAAAAGATGGATGAATGGCTTTTGTTCCGGAAAGAAGGGTCTGTCCCCTTTCATACCTGTATCATCGTGCAGGAACCAGACGGTGAAGATCTGGAACCCTGGACGATTCGGCTCTGTATACGATCTGAAGGGGATCCTGACCTCCTTATCCCGGCCAAGACGATCTGGAACCTTCCTGACAAATCCGGTGGAGTGCTTCCCCCTGGTCCGGTCCTCATCCAGGAACTCCTTACCGGACTTTCGCGGGCCGTGTCAGTATCACCGGTTCTGAAAGATTGCCTGTCAGGTTCAAATCCGACAACCGCGGAGATACCACTTGCTGATGCAGCAACCTTTCTGACTACCGAGGTTCTTGCCGTAAAAGACAAAAGAGTAGATGTAATCCTCCCGTCATGGTGGACCGATGAGAAGTACAGACCCCGGATTGAACTTGGCGCCCGCAAGAAAGGTCCGGCTCACCGGGACGGGATGCTTGGGATATCTGAACTAATCTCGTTTGATTACCGGATTGCTATTGGTGATGAATCAGTATCTCCTGAAGAGTTCTGGCAGGCAGTCAAACAGAAAACCCCGATCATCAAAGTGAAGGGCAGATGGATCTTTGGGAATGCAGGTGCCCTTTCCACTGCACTCACACAATTTGAGAGACGATACATCCGGGGAAAGCCACAGGCAGGAGATCTCATCCAACTGTCGGTCGGAGGATTTGATGGTCCGATCACCGTTCAGGTCAGGGGAACCGATGAATGGACAAAAGATATCCTTGCCATGCTCCGGTCAACACAGGATGCTGCCGAATGTCCAATCCCCGCAGCATTGAACGGGACACTCCGGCCATACCAGGAGACAGGACATGCATTCCTCCTTCGATGTACCGAGCGGGGATTTGGGGCCTGTCTTGCCGATGATATGGGCCTTGGAAAGACAATTCAGACGATTGCATGGTTCTTATCCCTGAAAGAGCATGATCCAGACCTGGCTCCGGCTCTTATCATCTGCCCCATGTCAGTTGCCGGAAACTGGGAACGAGAGATTAAACGGTTTGCTCCTTCTCTTTCGGTCTGGATCCATCATGGAATCTCCCGGTGCAGAGGGGATGAATTTTTCCGGCTCATCAGCCAGTATGACCTTATTCTGACCACGTATAACCTGGCAAGCCGGGATATTGATCACCTTTCACCGGTCAGGTGGTCAGCTGTTATCCTTGATGAGGCCCAGAATATAAAAAATCCGAATACGCTCCAGTCACAGGCAATTCGGGAGCTGATTGCTGACCGGAGGATTGCCCTGACCGGAACACCGGTGGAGAACCGTCTTCTTGAACTCTGGTCAATCATGGACTTTTTAAATCCCGGATACCTGGGATCCCAGCATGCATTTCAGTCAAGGTATGGTCATCTGTCAGGAACAGAAAAAGACCGGCATGGGACCACTGAACTTCGTCTGCTTATCAGGCCGTTCCTCTTGCGACGAATGAAGACCGATAAGGCGGTGATTGCTGATCTTCCGGAGAAGATGGAATCACGGGTGTTTTGCACGCTTACCCATGAACAGGCGACGTTATACCAGGCGGTTGTCGAGGATATGGCACAGTCTCTTGAGACGGTAACCGGACTGGCACGACGAGGAGTTATCTTCCGGACCATCACCAGGCTGAAACAGATCTGCAATCATCCCGGCCTTTTCATCCATGATCGAGGATTTCTGCCCGAACGGTCAGGGAAAGTCTCCCGACTTCTTGAGATGCTGGAAGAGGTCAGCGAAGAAGGAGATTCTGCCCTGATATTCAGCCAGTATGCGACGTTTGCAGAGTATCTTGCAGGTATTCTGCGGGAAAGGTTTTCAATGCCAGTATTACTCCTTACCGGAAAGACTCCCCGGCTAGAGCGTGAACGACTGGTCAGGGAGTTTCAGTCATCGAAAGAGCCATCACTCTTTGTGATATCGTTAAAAGCCGGAGGTACCGGGCTGAACCTGACCGCTGCAACCCATGTCTTCCATGTTGACCGGTGGTGGAACCCGGCAGTTGAGGACCAGGCGACGGATAGGACATACCGGATCGGACAACGGCAGAATGTTCAGGTTCATCTGATGATCGCCGCCGGAACGCTTGAAGAACAGATTGACCGGATCAATAATGAGAAACGAATTCTGGGTCAGGAGGTTCTGGCACAGGGAGAGGATCTCCTCACCAGTCTGTCAACAGAGGAATTACTGGATATCGTCTCACTCCGTGATGCGGTACTCTCCGGGGAGGATGAGGAATGAAGAGAAAGATCTGGTGGCAGATTCCGGGCACCCTCCCGATCAGTAAAAAAATACGCTTACAGAGCCAGCACGGGCCGGTTGGCAAGAACTGGTGGACAATCCGGTTTGTCTCGGTCCTTGAGGACTATGGTGAGAACGGACGACTCAGCCGGGGAAAGCATTGTGCGAGGAATGGGTTTGGGAATAATATCCGGTTCGGTCCTGGTGAGGTGAGTATGGGTATTCTTTGTACTGGATCATCAGCCAGACCCGTAGGATTATTATTCCCTCGTTTCTCCACCGAGGTCTGGGATATGGTTATTGAAACCATTACCCATGATGCTGCACTGACCGGATCACTCATAATCGGAGAATTCACTCGCGATCTTGTGGATACACTGGAAAAGAAAGAAATATTTCTTATTCCTGATCATTACCGGAGTGTTCGGGCTTTTTGTCACTGCTCTGATGATCAGAATCCGTGCATTCATGTTGCTGCTGCATGGTACTTCCTTGCTGAGGTACTTGATGAAGATCCCTGGATGCTCTTTCTCCTCCATGGAATGACAAGGGAGGAGGTGATGAACCGGGTTCAGACTTTCCGGAATCTCGTTTCTCATCCGGTTCCCGGTTCAGATGCAAAAGAAGGGACTGAGCAGGAGGCCGGTATTCCAAAGGTTGGTGATCCCCAGGGATTTTTCTCCTGCATCGATACCAGTGAGACCTTATACCAGGTTCCGGAGCGAAACGTGTCACCAATCCTGCTCCTTGGTCCTGCCCCATACCGGCTCGGAGGGAAGAACCTTGCCGAACGGATAAACGGAATGTATCCGGATATTCGTGCTTATGCAGAATCAGTCCGTTTTGGTAAGGCGAAATCCAGTAGATCTAAAGATTTCGAAAAATCGTTCTTTTGAAGAAAAGTAAATAATGTCGATATTACCGAGAAAAAACAAAAATAAAGAATGTTATGGAACATATTCATGAACCGGATCCTCTGAGCTTCAGGTAGATTCGGCCTTTATCTCCTGCTGAACAGCTTCGTTCATTTTGCTCTCTATTATTTTAGAAAAGTCACCAAACCTTGGGTTTATCACTAAAGAGGATCCATCATTGGTAAGATTGTATTCAACAAGGCCGGGTGTAAACCTCCTGTTCAGTGCTTCGGATAATTCCCAATATACAACCGGATCAAGGTTCTTTACCACCGATGCGATAACAACTCCCGGCCCGAGATATGACTGATCCGAATCAACTCCGATAATCTTGAGATCCTGCGATTTTTTCGCTGCTGATACCGCTCCAAGACCTGACGCTCCTGCTACCGTGAAGATGATGTCTGTTCCGTTTCGATACATATCCATTGCAATTGCAGCTCCCTTCTCCGGCTGATGGTATCCAGAGTTATCATCAGCAATATAGGTGATATTCACCACAATCGTCGGATCTTCATCTATAGCTCCTTTGATAAACCCGTCTGTGAAACTGTCAATAACCTGGGCTTTTCTCCCGGCAATTACTGCTATCTGTCCAGTCTTTGTCAGGTCTCCAGCAAGTCTTCCGGCAAGATAACTGGCTCCATACATCGAGAATGAAGCAGTCCTGATATGGGGAAGCGACATTGGATCAGCATCAATCACCATGACCGGAATATCAGGGTACTCCTCTGCTACCCGTTCTGCATACTCAGCCATATATGATCCGAGCATCAGCACAGCACTGGCCTTCTTTCCGGTTAATGGATTGAATACCGGGTCAGGTTCCTCGCCGGTATCTCCGGTATATATCTCATGAACGGTCAGGTTAAAGTCATCCCTGATTCTCAGGATACCCAGATATGCCTGGTCAGTAAATCCGAAATCCCCCTTCTCACCGTTATACACAAAGGATATTTCTGCTCTTTTATCTTCGGTAGTATTTAGAAAAGCAGAGAGATCCTGCATCGGTTGCTTTATCTTATCCGTTTCCCTCCTGTCTTCCCTTGATCCGGAGATGTACGAATCAGCGAGAAATTCACCTTCCTCCACCCTCCAGTGAACATACCATGTTGTCAGGGGATCTGTCCCGGTCCTTGTATCATAATCGAGCGTTCCTGATGCACCGGAGAGATCAGGGAGATATCCGCCACGGATTATTCTTATTGCCTGTGCAGTTCCCTGATCATCCCAGGGAGTTACCATGTCACTCCCCTGAACCACTGATGTCAAATACTCACCAGGCTCTTCTGAAGGGTTTGCCTCCATTCTCGCAAGAGCTGCAATCCCCAAAATCAGGGCATCCCTGGTAAGAGCTGCATAATCGGAGGGCATCTTTCCAAACGCTTTTTGGTAGGATACAAAAAATCCGGTTTTTTTATCTGCTGTAGGACTTACTCCTTCAGCCCCTTCCGCATATTCTCCGGCAGTTGTGAGAAATGTATCTGAACGTCCAGCATCAGTAAAGAATAATTGTACAGTACTGTTTTGTGCCTTAACAAAGCGGGCAATCTCTGCAGCAATGGATCCTCTAGCTGCAACAATCAGATAATCAGGTTTTTTTGATATGATATTGTTCAAAAGGCTGGAAATATCCAGTTCATGGGAAAAAGGCACTGATTCGATATGCACAACTCCGGATTCATTTGCATAATACTCTGCCCAATCTGCGAATGTCTTCCCATACGTGTTATTTTCATACATAAGAGATACCGTGTGAGTTCCCCGTTCAGCAACCAGATCCATGATGAGCTGAGTCTGTATCCTGTCACCACCAGTTGTCCGCCAGATATATCCTGACTCTCCAAACAGGTCAGCAATCTCTCCTGATGTAGCCGACGGAGTAATGAGGATCTTCTTTGCAGCAATGAAATCAGGTGCTATCTGAAAGACCTCATCACTTGTTGCCGGACCAATGACCACCCGGATATCAGGGTCGGCAAGCATCTTCAGGGCTGCTTCTCTTGTAGGAACCGTACTGGTATCAATACCTACGAGTTCTATGGTTCCAACACCTTCCTTTTCCAAACCGGCAACGGTCCAGTTCAGAGTCTCATAAAAGTCCATGGCACTGTCCCCTGATGCAGGGAGAAGGACCCCAATCCGATACTGATCTGTTGTCGGAGACTCAATTTCGGGATAATCGCCAGTTACCGCTGGAATTAAGAGTGTCATGCAGATAGCAAAGTATAGTCCGAGTTTTTTTGAAAAGGAGAAGGGGATGTGCATTGAGACTAAAATTTATTTTTTTATCTTAAAAGAGGTTCCTTATTTATATTCGAGATCAGATAAAGCGATTAAACCTATTAAAATCCAGTTTTAAGGATGCAATCAACGCATATGAGTTTGGATGAGGTATAGTTCCGGGATGTCTTCACCAAGTCTAAAACTTCTGAATACTTCATGCAGGATACGGTATTTGCCCATGCTGAATTCGTGATGATTGTTGATAGCCTATTGATAAATATTGTATCTCACTGAAGAGTGTAACAAACACCCCCTTTTTCCCCAGTAAAGTTTATAAATCCAAAGCCGATCTTTAACCTCCGGTGAAGGAGCAATAAATATTCTCTACACCAGTTTCTAGGCCATAGAGCAGATTTTAAGGTAAATCTATTACTAATGAGATATGAAATAGAGATGCGATAATCATAAAAAATGAGATACATGATCAAGACGAATACTGAGGGTTTCCACATTCTTTTAAGCAACCTGAAATGAGCAAGATATCTGAATTATGCCCCCAACCCGATAACCTTCGGCATTCATACAGTACAAAAAGAGTATACCTCCCCAAGATTTGAATACCAATGATATAGAATCAGGATCACTTCAAACCATGATTTCAATCCTCTATGCAGACGATAAAGGAGACCTGCTCGTCAGAGGTAAACAAATCCTGGAGAAAAATGGTGAATTCTCCGTCCATACCTGTATATCAGTACAGGAAGGCATGGAGAATATCAACTCCCATGACTATGATGTTATCATATCCCGGTTTTCAAAACCCGGCTTTGATGGAATTTCCTTTTTAAAAGCAGTCAGAAAGCAGTCAGGAGATATTCCGTTCATCCTCCTGACAAATCCTGATAATGATCTGGCTCTCTATGAAGTGTTCCAGAATGGTGCAGATATGTGCCCCTGGAAAGAGGGGAACGAGGAGTTCAGGTTTTTGTTACTCACTCTGAAAATAAGATCTGTGGTACAGAGAGAGAAGAATGAAAGTTCTGTACATGATCTGAAATCCGAAACAGAATCTCTCAAGCACCGGGCAGCAATGCTTCGCATCCTCAATGAGATCATATCAGAGGTAAATAATGCTCAAAGTCTCTCGGATCTTCTGGAAAAGGTTCTTGAGAAGTCGATAACTCTCTTAAACTTTGATTCGGGAGGAATATATTTCGTTGACCCTGATTCACGGATGGCCCATATTGTTCATGCTCAAAACCTCCCGGTCCAATTCCTTGCTGAGGTTGATAATGTTTCAATCGATAAAGAGCCCTATAACACGATGTTTATAAAAAATCAGCCGCTTTTTATCGAAAATTATGTCCAAGTCAGCCCGGAGCGTTCACAGAAATATGGATTGTACTCTATTGCCACACTTCCCCTAATTTCAAAGGGGAAGGCCATCGGTGTATTAAATATTGCCAGTATGAGGCGGTATCTCATCAGTGATGAGGAAAAGGAGACACTCATCTCAATAAGCAGAGAACTTGGCAGTGCAATTGAGCGGCTTTGTACCGAAGAAGAAAGAAGGAGGAGTGCACAAAACATCAGAACCCTGTTTCAGTCTATCGAGGACATAGTCTTTGTTGTCGATCTGAAAGGTACTATTATTGCAATGAATGCCGCAGCGGAGCAGAAACTATCCTATTCAAGACAGGAACTCATCGGCAGAAACATTCTTGACATTCTGGCTCCCGAAAAAAGAGAAGAAGCATTCATACTCTATGAAAAACTGGTAGATGGAACCGTGAAGGACAATTCCATCCCAATTATTGCAAAAGATGGGACTCGGATCGAGGTCGATACAAAAGTTTCAAGGGGAAGGTGGGATGACCAGGATGTTCTTATCGGAGTGAGCAGGGATGTCACCGAACGCAGGCGGTTTGAAGACGCATTACAAAAGAGCGAACGCAGGCTGAATGAAGCACAACATCTCGCAAAGACAGGGAGCTGGGAACTGGACATTCCTGCAAACCGTCTTTCATGGTCTGATGTCATCTTTGAGATATTTGAAATAGATCCCATCCAATTCGGTGCAACATATGAGGCTTTTTTAAATGCCATACATCCTGATGACCGAAAAGCTGTAGATAAGGCCTATTCTGCTTCATTACGAGATAAAACACCATACCAGATAGAACATCGTCTGCGTATGCCGGATGGCAGGATAAAATATGTCCTGGAACGATGCGAAACAAAGTATGATTCATCCGGAAGACCCCTATCATCCCTGGGAACTGTTCAGGATATTACCGAACAGAAGATCGCAGAACTCTCTCTGAAAGAGAAGGATATAAGGTACCGGGAGATATTTGAAGGCAATTTTGACGGGTTTGTAATGGTTGACCTGGCCGGGCATGTCATCGATGCAAACCAGGCATATTGTTCGATTGTTGGATATACTCTGGAAGAATTAAAGGCGCTGGATAATTTTTATGTGATCACAGCGGAAAAATGGCAACGATGGGAACAGGAAGAGATCTGGAAAAAACGTCTCCTTGTCCATGGCTATTCCGGTCTGTTTGAGAAGGAATATATCAGGAAGAACGGGGAGATCTTCCCGGTAGAACTTCAGGCCTACGTCTCATATTCCATTGACGGAACCCTGCGATGTCTCTGGGCGGTTGTCCGGGATATAACCGAACGAAAACATGCAGAGGAGGAACGGGAATCTCTTATCTCGACAATTGTAAAGAATAATGCAGATCTGAACGTCACCTATGAACAGTTATTGCAGACTGAACAGGAACTGAAAAAACAGAATGTAGCCCTGACACTATCCAGGGAGAGTTTCAGGGAGACGAATGAATACCTTGAAAACCTTATTGCATATGCAAATGTTCCGATCATCATCTGGAACCCCTCATTTCATATTAAAAGAGTAAACCGGTCTTTTGAGCACCTTATCGGGAGACCTGCAGAAGAGATGACAGGTCAGTCATTACGGGTCCTATTTCCGCCTGATAAGGCTGACAGAACCATGCGACTGCTACAGACCACTCTGGATGGTGTTCGATGGGAAACCACAGAGATAGACATTATCAGGAGTGATGGTGCCATCCGGACACTGCTCTGGAATTCTGCTACCCTGTATACCCCGGATGGTCTTACCCCCCTAGCTACAATCGCTCAGGGCTATGATGTCACTGAAAAGAACCGGCTTGAGCGTGAAAAAGAGAGTGCATTGGAACAGATTCAAAATAATCTGGCTATTCTTGCAATTCTGAATGATGAGATACGAAATCCGCTCGCAATTATCATGGCTACTGCATCCATGCTTGCTGATCCGGCAGCTGCCGATATTATCGATAATGAGGTGAACCGGATTGATCAGCTGGTCACTCAGCTGGATCAGCGATGGCTCCAGTCTGAAAAAGTCCTGAATATGATAAGGAAACACTACAATATCACAGTCTCACATAGAACAGAAGCCGGGTTAGTGGAGCTGCGTCGTGAAGATACAAAAGATCAGATTTCTGCAGAAAAGGATGGATCATGCGAAGAACAGAGAGAGGTACTCATTGAAGAAGTTCAGGCACAGCTCTATACCATCCTCAACAGTATGGATGTTTTGGTATATGTTGCCGATATGGACACCTATGAGATATTATATGCGAATAACCGGTTGAAAGCATATTTAGGACCATTAACCGGACAAAAATGTTACCAGTACTTGCAAAATGGCCGGGAAAGTCCCTGTCCTTTCTGTACCAATCATCTTCTGGTAGATGAAAACGGCCCGACAGGATTGTACCAATGGGAGTTTCAAAGTCCTGTGACCGGAAGATGGTATGACTGCCGGGACCGGGCCATCCGGTGGAGCGACGGAAGAATAGTCAGAATGGAAATCGGGACAGATATAACCGCCCATAAAATAGCTGAAAAAACACTTCAGGCATCAGAACAGCGGATTCGAACGTTACTTGAGAATATTCCCTTCGGAATTCTCCTGGCAGATGGGAAAACCCGGCGATTTATCTTTGCAAATGAGACAATATGCCAGATGATGGGATACACCTGCGATGAACTCATTGGGATGACCCCTCAGGATATCCATCCCCCTGAAGAGTATCCCCGTATCAGGGAGATATTTGATCAGATGGCAAAAGGAACTGTAGAATCCTGCCAGGATATCCCCATATTACGAAAAGACAGGAGTGTCTTTCCGGTGAGAATTCATAGTTCAACTCTGAATTTAGAGGGACAGAGGTATCTTCTTGGGATCTTTTCAGATATTACCGAACAGAAAATTGCAGAAGAGAAGATTCTGGAATTGCAACGTCGTGAATCTGATATAATCAACTTTTTACCTGATGCGACCTTTGCCATCGACCGGGAAGGAAGGGTGATTGCATGGAACCGTACCATGGAGGAGATGACCGGTGTTTTCGCAGAAGATATGCTGGGAAAAGGAGATTATGAATATGCCATCCCCTTCTATGGAGAGCAGAGACCTCTTCTCATTGATCTCTCTCTCCTCCCTGATGAGATAATCGAAAAGAAGTACCAGGATCTCCGGCATGAGGGGAGAATCCTGGTTGCAGAAACTACAAAAGCCAGACCAAAAGGTTTGGAAAAAGTCCTCTGGGGAATGGCTACTCCCCTCACCGATGCAAAAGGAAACGTGATTGGTGCCATAGAATCCATCAGGGACATTACCGAAGTGAAAAAGACAGAGAAGGCTCTCCGGTTATCCCAGGAGAAGTATTCAACATTATTCCTTTCCAGTCCGGATGCCATCATCATCTCAGATCTCGTAAGTGGGAGGATCATTGAAGTCAATGATGCATTCGCTCATAACCTGGAATATTCTTATGAGGAATTAATAGGCAGGAACACAATAGAACTTGAAATATGGAACTCACAGGATGAACGGAATCATTTTATCAACCTCATCAAAAAACAGGGAAAAGTGAAAGGATTTGAGACGGTTACCCATTCTAAATAAGGAAGTCGTTTTGGGTATCTATCTCTGCTGATATAATTGCCCTGGAGGGTCAGACATTTCTTATCAGCACTATCCGTGATATATCTGGGCAGAAACAGAATGAAATCGCTCTGAAAGAAAGTGAGGAGAAATACCGGAATGTTGTAGAGCAGGCCCAGGATGGTATCGTCATTGTTCAGGGCTTTTATATGGTATTTTTAAATGATGCATTTGCACGAATTACCGGATACACGGTTGATGATCTCACCGGACGAGACTTTCGGACACTATTCCCTCCAGATAAACAAGAAAAATTTGCTGAGTTTATTCGCAAAAGACTTGCGGGAGAACCATTGCCCAAGATCCATGAAACCAATCTGCTCCGATGCGATAATTCCGAAATTCAGGTAGAAGCGATTGGGGCGTTGATATCATATCAGGGTGCTCCGGCAGATCTCATCATCGTGCGGGACATTAGTGAGAGAAAGAGACTTGAATTCTCTCTCCTAGAAGCATTACAAAAACTCAAAATCCTGACCGGGATAACACGGCATGATATTATCAACGATTTAAATATCATCACCGTATCGCTGGATTTGGTACTTGATTCGGATTTGAGACGAGATCAACAGGAGTACATCACCAATGCCCTTACTGCAGGGCAGACATTGAAAAATACCATCGAATTTACGAGGGAATGTGAAGATTTCGGATCTCTCTCCAGCCGGTGGATGGACCTGATCTCTATCGTAAATGCAGCGAGATCTGATGTTTCATTAGGGGATATCACAGCAGACATTTTAATCTCTCCGGATATTGAAATTTTTGCAGATCCCATTATTCAGAAAGTCTTTTCAACCTTATTTGAAAATTCTGTCAGGCATGGGACCACTATCTCTGCCATCTGGATTACCACAGAAAAAAGGGGTAAAAAGATAATTATTGTCTATGCCGATGACGGGATAGGTATTCCAGAAGAAGATAAGGAGAGAATCTTTCAGCACGGGTATGGAAAGAATACCGGAATAGGTCTGTATCTGGTTAGAGAATTTCTTTCAATCACCGGGCTTACCATTTGTGAAACAGGAGAATCAGGAAAAGGGGCACGTTTTGAAATTGTGGTCCCGCATGGATTATTCAGATTTCAAAAGGACTAAGTTACGTTATTCAGGATAACCCGGTATGACTCCCGGGGGATTTTCATCTCAAACCGTGCTCCGGTTCCCGGTTTTCCGTTTTCTGTGATCCTGATATCGGTCAGGGACAAAATCTCCCTGACAAGGAACATGCCAAGACTGGTATTCTTTCCAAATCCCCGTTCAAAGATCTTCTCTTTCTCATTATCTGCAATACCAACCCCATTGTCTTCCCATACCACGATAAGGAAATCTCCTTCCTTTCGGGCAGAGACACGTATCTCAGAGACCGTTTCCCCATGACGAAGAGAGTTATCGAGCAGATTAAAAAAGACTTTTTCAAGCATGGGGTCGGCAAAGATTATAATTCCCTGAATATCTGTATTCAGGGTGACGGAAGAGGGAACCTGAGAACGGGGGATGACCAGATCAAGAAGTATCCATTGAGGTTCATGAGAACCGAGTTCCTCATAGATACGGGTAAATTCAATCTGGGTCTGGATATCACGGGTGGCGTTACATATGATTGAGAAATACTCTGTAGTGGATGGGTTCAGAAGTCCCTTCTCCATCAGCTCTAAAAATCCGTAAATAACTGATACTTTATTGAGGATATCATGCCGTGTTATTCCTGTCAGAAGACTCAGCTGCCGGTTTGCTTTCTTTATGGCGTCTTCATTCCGTTTCCGCTCGTTAATGTCATGGGATATTCCCTGGAGAAGAATAACATTTCCTTCTTCGTCCAGAACTGGTGAGATATTCAGCGAATGCCACTTCCATGACCCGTCTTTATACAGTAACCTGCATTCAACAACAGCTTTCTCCTTTCCCTCAATAATTTTTTGGGTAATACTGGCAAAAATCCGGGGATAATCATCAGGATGGATAAAACGCGATGCGTCACATCCGATTACCTCATTATTCTCGTATCCAAATATGGTCGTCCATTTATCCGGTATATAGGTGATGATGCCATCCGGTGTCAGAGAAAAGACGATATCATTGGCATTCTCCACAAAAGACCGAAATTTTTCCTCACTCTTCCGAAGGAGCTCTTCTGCCTCTTTCCTTTTGGTGATATCCCTCGTAACCCCGACAAAACCGGTAAATTTTTTATTTGCATCAAACGCAGTTGAGATCATCATCTCCGCCCAGGTTGAGGGTTTATTTTTGGTTTTAAACTCCAGTTCCAGAACCATTTTATGGGGAACCGGAATTCCGTTTTTCAAAAGATCCTGTCCCTGCTCCAGAAACGTCTGAAATACCTGCATTGATTCAGGCGCCAAGAAATCTTCCAGTTTCATCTTTAGTGCCTGTTCCTGTGAAAAACCGAGAGCCCGGGTGACGGACGGGGAGATATAGGTCAGGTGCATCGTTTCATCGCATGTCCAGATAACGTCATGAACATTTTCTGCAAGCACCCGGTATTTTTCTTCACTCTTATACAGAGCAGCCTTTATCTCTTTCACCGAGGTAATGACCCGCATCGAAACCTGGGCACCGGTCAGGAGATTGTTGTTTACAATCGGGGTCGCATACAGGTTCACAAAGACTGATCTTCCATCTTTTGTCAGAATGCGGATGTTCACATCCTCGACTGATTCTTTTTCCTGCAATGTTCGAATGATGTGTTTAAACTCCTCGATATCCATCGGAAAGAGGAGTGAAGCAGCATCTTCAGTTGATTTTCCAACAAGTTCCTGCTTCGAATATCCGGTGATTGCAAAAACGGACGGGGAGATATAGGTTGCACAGAGCCGGTCATCGAGGATCACAATCAGATCAGAAGAACGTTCAGCCATTAATCTGAAGCGTTCCTCAGATGCCCTGAGTTCTTTCATCATCCCGAATAATTCGGTTACATCAGACGAGACACCACGAAATCCTACACGGTTACCGCTCTTATCCTCAAGGGGAAATGATCTGATATTGAGAATACGCTGACTTCCATCCTTATGAAGAACAGGGACATCAAAGGAAAAAAGGCCTGGTTTTCTCGTCTTTCCCTCTTTGAGGACCTCCCTCATCATCTCCATTCCTTCCGGAGTAAGGATGGAAAGCAAATTTCTCCCTACCAGTTCTTCCGGAGTATATCCGGAGATTGAACGACACTGGGGGCTGACATATGTTACGAATCCGTCAAGGTCCGTATCCCATATTACATCAGGAGAGGTCTCAACAATGTTTCTAAACTTTTTTTCACTCTCCTCTAATGAGTTCTTCAATGTTTTAAGCTCGGCATACTGCCCCCGTATCTCCTTCTCAACAGCCGGTATCTGGTCAGAAAATACTCTCCTTCGCTGAACCGCTTTCATGAGTTTATCAGATATCTCTTCAAATAGTGCCCTTGAATCTTCTCCTTTCTGAATATAGAAATCCACACCGTACTCAATGGCCCTGATTATGACCTCTTCCCTTCCCTTTTCAGAAACGAGGATAAAGGGCATGGTGTCGAATCGTTCCCTGATCTCCTGGAGTAACACAAGACCATCCATATCCGGCATCAGGTAATCAGAGACGATGGCATCATAGGTATGCAGATGAGGTAATGCCAGAGCCTCCTCTGCTGAAGTTAGTGTATCAACTGTTATCGGACCAGAACTCTCCAGATACTTCTTCCCAAGTTTCTGAAGACTCTCCTCGTCATCGACATACAGAACAGAGACAGAGGAATCCGGATGTTTGTCTAAATCCGTCTCATTACCCAAAAAATTTGTTTGCGGCATTCCTCCCCCTCGTCATCAGTATATTGTCTGAATTGTTCTGAACAGATATGAATAATTAGCCATTTAGCTTCAGAATCATTAATAGATATCGCCATTTTTACCAAAACCATCCTGAACGTCTGGCATGAACCATACAAAACAGAAAAATAAATCATATCAGGGAAAGAAACACAATAGGAGAATTATACTGAAAAAAGGGATCTCATCCTATCAAGAGGCTGACTCATGCGTATGATGAGAATAGTGCTCACTTCTCTTCCTAACAGATACATATAAGGATACCGCTCATGGATTTTGTACCGTACCTGTCTATTTTTCCAGATCTTCTCCTCGTTTTTATCCTGATTGCCGGTATCATGTATCGAACCTCTGAAAAACAGAAGAGATATGCCATCATTATCGGAAGCATCGGATGTCTTACCCTGTTTTCGGGCTCGATTATCAGATGGAATACGGATCTCCTCTATACCGGTCTGTCTGCTCATATCATAGGAGAACTCCTCATCTTTTGTGCAATTCTTCTTCTGATTACTTCAAAACAGGCATCAGAACCGGATAAAAACCTGGGAATGAAAATTTCAGAGCTGGAGCGTCAGGTTTTGGAAAAATCTGAGGCTCTTGATATGACGAATATTCTTCTGAAAAATGAACTAGAAGTCAGGACCTCGTTTGAAGCAGATCTTCAGGAGAGTGAAGAGAAGTTTCGCACTATCACTGAGAATACCCCGCTTGGGATGATACTTGTCAACAAGGATAATTCCATCGCCTATATCAACCCTCAGGTGACCAGATCACTTGGATTTATTCTGGACGATATTCCGGACATGCAGACCGTCATCCGGGTTTTCTTACCAGATCCATCTGATCAGGAAGATGCCTTTCATATGTGGCAGGATCTGGCCTGGAAAATAGACAGGCAGATCCAGGAACCTGAACCCCATGTCTACCAAATAAGCGCAAAAGACGGATCCCAGAGGACATTTGAGTTGTATTTTGCACCATACGGGAAGGTTATGCTCATCCTTCTCCATGATATCACCATCCGGAAAAAAGCCCAGGATGAACTCCGGGAATCTGAACGCCGGTACCGTGAGATGATAGAGAAGATCCCACTCATAGTCGTGATACTGGACCGTGATGGGAAGGTAGTGTTCGGAAACAACCACCTCCTCAAGGTTATCGGATGTGACAAAGATGAAATCCTGGGTGCAGACTGGTTTTCTTCATTTACCCCTCCTGAAGAGCATGTACGGGATACCTTCGTCCAATATATCCAGGAGGAAAAGGTACCCCCACAGCTTGAGAACTCAATTGTTTCCAAAGATAACCAAAAGCACTCTGTTCTCTGGACAAACCTTGTGCTTCAGGAAACCGATGGCAGAACTACCGGAATTATCAGTCTTGGAACGGATATCACCGAGCGAATACAGCGGGAAAAGGCTATCCAGCTTGCAAATAAGAAACTCAATATCCTCTCTTCCATCTCCCGCCATGATATTGCAAACACCCTAACTGAAATCTTTCTTACTCTTGAACTGGCACAGGATACCATAGAGGATACTGCCTCACAGGAATTAATTCGCGAAACCCTTGATGGACTTCGGATTATTCGTCACCAGATAGAATTTTCCCGGTACTACCAGGACATCGGAGTCCATGCTCCGGAGTGGTTTGAGCTTGACACCATTATCACGCTCGTAGTCAGGGAGATGGCTCTTCCTGATATCACGATAACCATAGAGACAGGAAAGGTCATGGTGTATTCAGATCCTCTCATTCAGAAAGTCTTCTTCAATCTCATCGATAACACCATCAGGCATGGAAAGCAGGTGACGGTGATCTCATTTACGCTGATGTATGAAGGATCTGACCTCATCATCGTGTATCGTGATGACGGGGCAGGCATATCTTCTGATGAGAAGGAGAAAATATTTGAGAAGGGATTTGGAAAACATACCGGAATGGGGTTATTTTTAATCAGAGATATATTGGCAATTACCGGGCTTTCCATCCGGGAATGTGGAACTCCTGGAACGGGAGCACGGTTTGAGATACGGGTACCAAAAGGAGCATGGCGGGCTGGAGTGGAAATGGGGGGGTAGAAAAGGAGGGATCCGGCTTATTTTCATTTAAACCGGATGATCAATAAATATTGTTGAATCAGTATAAAAACCAGGATCCATCAACGGTTTAACTAGAAGGTATAGGTATTGGTTTACGTATTGGTGTAGGGAGAGCAATAGCGTGTGATTTGTGTGCATGCCTCATAATACCCCTTTTTCTTCGATGATAAATCCAAGGTATTTGATATATGAAATTCCCCCTCTTATTCCCACAATCATTATTATACTCTTCACGTTCTATTTTACTCTATATCAGGAACTTTCATGATCTCAGTCCTGTATGTTGATGATGACCTCACACTCCTCGAATTAGGGAAACTCTTTCTTGAGCGAACCGGAGAATTTCAGGTTGAACTTCGTGATTCGGCGGTAGAAGCCGTAGAGCTCTTAAAAAACACTTCATTTGACATTATCCTCTCTGATTACGAGATGCCGGTTATGAACGGGCTTGAATTTTTAAAAGAGGTCCGAAGTACATTAGGAGAGATCCCCTTTATTCTGTTTACCGGAAGAGGAAGGGAAGAAGTGGTCATTCAGGCCTTAAATGACGGGGCTGATTATTACCTGCAGAAGGGCGGAGATCCCAAACCCCAGTTTGTCGAATTAACGCATAAAATGAAACTTGCCGTTCAGCGGCGCAATATCGGCATTGAACTCAAGGAGAGTGAGCAGCGGTACCGTGAGGTAGTTGAGACACAGTCGGAATTTATCTGCCGGTTTACTCCCGGTGGCATCACCGTATTTGTAAATGAGGCGTATTGCAACTATTTTGGAATAAAAAGAGAGGAGATCATAGGGCAGCGATTCATTCCTGATATTCCTGAAGACGACCGGGAAAAAGTCCACACCCATTTTGCCTTACTCACCCAGGACTCACCAGTTGGAGAGATTGAGCACCGGATACGTATGCCTGATGGCAGTCTCCGCTGGCACCGGTGGCGTGACCATGCAATTTTTAATGAAAAAGGAACCCTCATCGAGTATCAATCGCTTGGGAGAGATATTACAGACCGAAAGCAGGTAGAAGAAGAACTGAAACAGTCTGAAAGTCTGTACAGGGCAGTATTTGAAAATACCGGGGCAGCTTCGATTATTATCGGCCCGACCACTCTCATTCTGCGGGCAAACTCAGGATGGGAAAAGCTGACCGGTGTGCCGATTGCCGAACAGGAAAACAAATTAAGCTGGACGAAATTTATTGATGAAGATGATGTAAAACGAATGGTTGAGTATCATCATATCAGGAGGAAGGATCCCTCCCTGGCTCCGACAGTGTATGAATGCCGGACCCATAATGAAGCAGATGGATCAGTCCATACCTGCATCGTCCATGTCGATGTCATTCCAGGAAGCGATAACAGTATTGCGTCCCTTGTTGATATTACGAACCAGAAACAGTACGCAGAAGAGGTACAGGCAGCCAATGAGGAGCTTACCGCCACCCAGGAAGAACTGCAAGCACAGTTTGAAGAACTCAAACGTAACCAGGAAATAATCCAGGAGAGTGAGGAAAAATACCGGAGAATTCTTGAGAATATGCAGGATGTGTACTATCAGACCGATAAAGAAGGTAAAATAATTCTTACGAGCCCATCAGCAACTTCGGTCCTTGGATATCCGGACAATACTGAATATTATGGAAAAAACGTTGCTGATGCACTATATTATAACCCAGAAGACAGAAAAGTCTTTCTTACAGCGATTGAAAAGACCGGAAAGGTGGAAAATTACGAAGTAACACTCCGAAAAGGAGATGGAACCCCGATTACGGTTTTGACCAGCAGTCATAGATATTATGATAATACCGGTAATTACCTCGGGATTGAAGGGTTATTCAGGGATATTTCCGAAAGAAAGCAGATGGAGATCAGACTCAATGAATCAGAGAATCTCCACCGGGCGGTTTTTGACAATACCGGGACGATTATCCTGGTAGTGGAGTCTGACAATACCATCGTATACGCCAATAAAAAATTTGTCCAACTTTCAGGATATTCAAAAGAGAAACTGGAGGGGAAGATGTGCTGGACTGATTTCATCATGCCTGAAGACCTCATTAAGATGAAAGAGTACCATCGCATACGCCGAGCCAATCCTGCATCTCCACCGCCGGTCTATCCATTCAGGTTTGTTGACCGATTTGGAAAGATGCGGTACTGCATTAATAATGTAGCCATGATCCCCGGTACTGAGCGGAGTGTTGCATCGGCAATTGACATTACAGACCAGGTTATCGCTGAGACTGAATACCACACTATCTTTGAAAATATTCAGGATGTCTTCTACCGGTCTGATTCGGAAGGGAAGATAATCCTTATTAGTCCCTCTGCAACCACGGTGTTAGGGTACGAGTCCCTGGCTGAACTAATCGGTAAAAAAATCGCGGAGACACTGTATCTGAAGCCCCAGGACAGGGAGACCTTCCTCAGGGATATGAAAGAAAATGGATCGGTCACGAATTATGAGGTTCAGCTGAAAAAGAAAGACGGAACCCCGATAACAGTCCTGACCAGCAGCCACTATTATTATGATCATCAAGGGAATTATGTTGGGATTGAAGGGATATTCAGGGACATTACTGAACGAAAACAGATAGAGATCCTGTATAAAACCATATTTGATAAAACAGGTATCCCCATGTTGATTCTTAATGAAGATTTGGTGATATCTGATATGAATGCAGAGTTTGAACAGGCATTCGGATATACCCGCTCAGAGATAATCGGACAGTTACAATGGCCTGCCCTGATTGCTGATGATGACCGGGGGCGGATGATAGAATATTATGCTCTGCAGAAAAAAAACCTCTCCGCTCTTTTAGAAAATAATGCATTTACCTATGTTTTGAAAAATGGTGAGACCCAGGTAGGAGCGATATTAATAACCTCCATTCCCGGAACCGGGAAAAGTCTGATTTCAATCGAGAACATAGCAGATTTGCTAGAAACACGGACCAAATTAAAATCTACTAAAGAGGAGATGAATCAGTTATTCAATCAGCTTCCTGATTACGTCATTATTCATGAAGGGGAGACCATTGTCTATGTCAATGATGAAGGGGCACGGCTGATGGGAAAAACTCCTGAGGAGATCATTGGAACATCAGTCCTCTCATTTGCAGCTCCAGAATATCACGATCTCCTGATACAAAACATCGGATTCAGATACCAGGGAATAAATATTAAACCTTATTTGATTGAGGTCACTATCCCTTCTGGTGAGCGGAGATGGCTTGAAGTTCGATCAGCGTCACTAGCGGGACGATTGAAGGATACAACCCTGGCTGTTCTCACTGATGTAACGGAGCAGAAAAAAGCAGAAATCGCATTGAAAGAGAGTGAATTACAGTACCGAACGATTATTGAAAATATGCAGGATCTGGTCTATAGAGCAGACCTTTCTGGCAACCTGATCATGATAAGTCCTGCCGGAGTCAGACCTGCAGGATTTTCATCGGCTGATGAGATGATTGGCTGTAATATCTCTCATATGTTCTATTCTAATCCAGGTGAGCGCGAAAAACTTTTAGAGCTCCTTCAAAAAGATGAGAAAGTTACAAATTTTCCAACTTCTCTCGTTGACAACATGGAAATATCCATCAGGTAACCGTTAGCTGTCAGTTCTACCGGGACATTCATGGAAATATTATCGGCATTGAAGGAATTCTCCACGATGTCACCGAGATAAAAAAGGCAGAAGAAGCAGTATTACTTGCAAACCGGAAACTAAACCTTCTGACAAAAATTACAAGGCATGATATCAATAATCAGCTGGTTGCACTCCTTGGATATCTAACCATTTTGGATGAAACTCTGAAGGATTCTCCAGAGTATGAGTTAGCAAAAAAAGCCGTATCTGTTGCGGAACGGATTAACTCAATAATCCAGTTTACAAAGCAATATGAGGATATTGGAGTGAAATCCCCCATCTGGAAGAATATACGAAAGACCACTCTTGATGCATCAGAACAGGTTCATCTTGGATCGGTTATCATACAGAATGATATATCTGAAGACATTGAGGTATTTGCTGATCCGCTCCTAGTGAAGATCATCTATAATCTGATTGAGAATGCGGTCAGGTATGGTGAAACGATAACGAAAATCCGGTTTTATGAAGAAGAAGCATCCAACCTGGTGCTTATCTGTGAGGATGACGGGGTTGGAGTAATTCCGGAAGAAAAGGAGAGGATATTTGAGAGAGGATATGGAAGGAATACCGGTCTTGGACTGGCTTTGTGCAGGGATATCCTTACAATTACTGACATTTCAATCATTGAGACAGGAGAGTTTGGGAGTGGAGCGAGATTTGAGATATCCATTCCCTCAACCGGGTGGAGAAAGATACCCAGGGATTAGAAATTATATTATCTTCTGATTTCATTTAAGATGAGCCAGAACCTTTTTCCCCGAAACCCGGATCAATGAGAACCGATCGCTTTCTGAGAGGATGCTTTTTGGAATAAACGGATATATCACCTATTTTCCTCCCGATCATCCTCTTCCGGAAGTATTTCACGTATTGATGCCTGGGCACCGGTCAATACTCCATCCTGAAATATTGGTACGGCATGAATGCTAACGTATGCCCGGGTCCCGTCTTTCCTGATGATTTGGATATCTCGCTCATACACTCTCTTTCCTTTTGATTCGCCATTCAAAACCTCTTTCGCATCATGTGATATGACATCGCCGCCCTGCTCAAAGAAATTCTGAATCGCGAATTCATATGATTTTCCCAGCAGTTCGTGAGGTTCATACCCAAGAATTGTCCGTGCTGCTGGAGAGGCATAGGTAACGCACAGACGATGATCGAACACCAGAATCAGATCCGAAGAACGTTCTGCTATCCCCCGAAACCGCTCCTCGCTCTCTTTGAGTGCCTCTTTTGCCAGTACTTCTTCAGTGATGTCATGAGAAATGGACCCAAACCGGTATCCCCGAACCGTTTTCATGGAGAAGATCCTCTGGCGGGTAATAATCGTCGTCCCGTCCGGGCGTTTGCCAGAAATAATCTGTGGTCCGGGGAAGACCGGTACCCCTGTTTTGAGCGAGGATTGTAATGCTTCTTTTATTGCGTTTCTATGCTCTGCATCCTGGTGCTCTGCAGGTGCCATCCGGAGGGTGAGATCCCAGATATACATTCCAAGGGCTACTTCTTTCGGGATCCCGGATATCATTTCAGAACTCCGATTCCATTCGATGACTCGGCCCTCCTCATCAATCATGGAGACAGACTCCTCAGTATTGTCAATTAGGGAGCGGAGCCGGAATTCGCTGTCAACAAGAGCCTGTTTACTGGTAAGAAGCTCCTGGTAGGAGCTCTGCAATGATTCCTCAGATGCTGCTAATTCTTCATATGCTGCATGTATCTCTTCTTCGTCCCTTTTCCGACGGGTAATATCCTTTCCTGATACCTGGTATTCAACAGGAGTGCCCTTCTCATCAAATAAAGCCCTGACGGTCCATAACTGCCAGTGCTTTTCTCCGTCGGTCCCGGTAACCTCCCGCTCCATCTCCCGAACTGGTGTATCAATAGTAAGTGAACGAAGAAACGCTTCAACCGCTGAATAATTCTTGATCTGCATCAGGTCGCGGATATTTTTCCCTTCAACATCTTTCAGGTCAAGTAAAGGGGCAAAATTATCACGATACGCTTCGTTGATGAAGGTAATCGTCCCATCGGATGTAAACCGGGCGATGAAATCGGTCTGATCATGAATGATCGAGCGGTACCGCTGCTCACTTGTAAAGAGTTCCCGTTCGGTATTTTTCAGGGGGGTGATGTCACGGACCGTTTCTATCGCCCCGGTGATAACACCCTCCTGGTTGTATAACCTGCTGACCTTTATCGTTAAATAAAATATTTCCCCATTTTTCCGGGTCATTTCGGTCTCAGCAGAAATTGAAGAACCATCCCTGAAAAATGTGGGATAATGCATCTCTATAGTCTCATCAGGTTCGTCAATAAGGTCTATCAGGAGCGGGCGATCCTGGGTATAAAACGTAGTAACATAGTCATCATGGGTTTTCCCAAGAATACTGTCAGCTGAAAAGCCGGTCATCTCTTCCAGAGCCCGATTCCAGGCAATTACTTCTCCTTTCTGGTTGATGGCAAAGGTAGCATCGGGAAGGAAGTTTATGATATCCGATACCCGCTTTTCAGACTCACGGACTGATTTTTCCGCCTGTTTTCTCCGGACCGCCTGCCTGATTTTATGGGATAGTTCGGCAAATTGCGACTTTGGCTCCCCTCCTTTCTGAAGATAAAAGTCAGCTCCGTTATTGATTGCTTCTATCACGACCTCTTCGCGACCCCGGCCGGTAAAGAGAATAAAAGGGACGTCGTCATACTGTTCCCGGACTGTTTTTAGAAATTCGATACCATCCATCACCGGCATCTGGTAATCAGAGACAATGGCATCATAGGTCTCTATGGAAGAAGAAGAGAGGGCAGTCTTTGCGGATGTCTGAGTATCAACACGGAAATGGCCGGTACGTTCCAGGAAGAGCTTTCCTATGGTGAGGAGGTCTTCCTCATCGTCTACATAGAGAACCGAAACCAGTGGCGATTTATTATTTTCATCAAACATAGATATTCAGTTATCCTCATTCAGGGGGTATTTGTTGAATATTTAGAATGACAGGGAAATATCGTGAGTATGAGAGTATAGGATCTCATCGATAATTAAAGGTGAGGTGTGTTCAGTTTATCAGATCGATATTTCAAAAAAAATAATGAATATTCACATAAATATCCAAAAAATTTTTAAGACGAATGAGAAGAGATTCATTTCGGCAATATTTTCCACGTAACAATAATTATCCCATGATCTTAAACTTTTTAAAATAATTAGAGGATTTATTTAATAGAATCTAACTCGATATAAAGACAAGCCCAAGAATACTCATTTTATAACGACAGTTCCTGCACTTTTCTTCATGCAAAAAACCAAGTTTATTTTGGGATTGGATCTTTGAAATACGATTATTCCCATTTTCCCTGAGGAATATTCATTTCAAATCTGACTCCCTGTCCAGGTTCACCACATTCACAAATCGAGATCCCTGTCATGGCAAGAATTTCCTTTATGAGAAATAACCCAAGCCCGGTGTTCTTACCAAAACCTTCTTCAAAGATCCGGTTTTTGTCATCATAGGCAATACCAACACCATCATCCTCATAAACAACTTTCAGATTGTGTAATCCCCTCTCTCCATATAAATTGATTTGGCTGACATTCTTCCCATGACGAAGTGAATTATCAATAAGGTTCTCAAATACTTTTGAGATCAGAGGATCGGCAAAAATCCGGGCATCTTCACCTTTGAAAGTATAGAACGAGGTATGGATCTTATGATGCCGTGCGGCCTGAAATCCAAGAGAACTCAAGGTAAACCATCCGGGTTCCATTACTCCTATCGTTTGATACTCAAAGGTGGTTTTTAATTGCTCGAGGATATTCGTGCAGGGATCAATGGCTCTTTTTATCAATTCTGCTTCCTCGTGTGGAATATCACCTGAACTAACCAGATCAAGAATGGTCATGACTGTTCCAAGTTCATTTTTAATGTCATGCTGGGTTATCGATGAGAGGATTTTTACCTTATTCTGAGCCTGACGAAGAGCACTTTTTCGTTCATACTCCTCTGTGATATCCCTGAAAATGGTCATCACAGATATGGAATCATCAATATACACAGGAGTTTCTGCAACTTCCACAGGGATTTCAGTACTATCCATTCGTAAAAATTTTCCTTCGATGAATGGGTGTTTTGTTTCAGCTGCCCGGAAAATGCGATCATTTATCTTTTCTCGGCATTCTGGATGAACAACATCAAGAGGAGACCTTCCCATTAAGCAGGAAAGATCGTCATATCCAAGAATCTGACAGGCCATTGGATTCGCATAACTTATCGCATCATCCCGATGAATGATGACACCATCTGGAAGGTGTTCAATAAAACTTCTAAATCGCTTTTCGTTAATTTCAAGTAAACTTTTTTGATTTTCGATTTCATCCAAACTGGTGCGAATTTCTTCATTCTGAGCTGCAATCTCCTCATATGAAGAGGCGAGATCCTCTACCTTTTCCCTAAGTTGCAGTTCCAACTCCTTTTTTTCCGTTATATCACGGATGGATTCAATAGCTCCGGATATATTTCCATCGCCATCATACAATGGGGCAACTATTGCCCATAAAAAAGCTCTTTTTCCAACATAAATCTGGTCATTATGGACTTCTGCAATCAGGTGATCATGTTCATTTTTAATAAAATCGTATTTTGTTCGAATTTCAGGATGATCTTGTAAGGCAAGATCGATGAGGGTGGGACAACGTTTTGAATAAAACGGCTCTGCATACGCATGATTTCCGTGACCGAGGATGTCGATGGCATTTTTCTGAGTCATCCGTTCAATTGCACGGTTCCAGGCGATGACTGTTCCATTATTATCAATCGCAAAGGTGGGATCTGGAATAAAGTCAATAATATTTTGAAGTGTCCGGGCACTCTCATCCAAAGCACGGGACTTCCTTGCAAGATCCAGTTCATTTTGTTTGATAAGAGTTATATCACGAAGCGTTTCAACGACTCCAATGAGTTGATCATTTTCATCATAAAGCGGGCTTGCTTTCACCCATACATTTCGTTTACCCCCTGATCCGAGGCACACTATTGTCTCAGCGGTGATGGTATCCTCTTCATGAATAATATTTTCATACCATTCCTGAATTCTGGAATCAGGATTAAAAATATGATCCGCAAGAGATAATCTGGGAATTCCAAAGATTCTCTGGGAACAGTCTCTCAATTTGATGCTTAACATTTCCTGTTCTGAATATCCGGTCACCTTTTCTATGGCACGATTCCAGGCGATCAGATATCCATCAGTACTAATAACAAATGTCGGGTCAGGAAGATGATTAATAATCATCTTTGACTGATGATGCACTCGTAATAATTCTAGTTCGGCACGTCTTTTTTCAACGGCTTTCTGAATCATATTTACCAGTTCAGCATATTGGGCCTTTGGTTCGCCTCCCTTTTGCAGATAAAAATCAGCTCCATTATTCAGTGCTTCAATAACGACTTCTTCACGACCTTTCCCCGTAAAAAGAATAAATGGAACAAAATGTTCTGAATCCCTGAGTGTTTTTAAAAAAGATATCCCATCCATCTCAGGCATCTGGTAGTCAGATACAATAATGTCAAAAGTTGAAATGTTCAGGGATGATAATGCCTCTTGCGCTGAAGATACTGTTGTTACTCTTAAATTCCAGTATTTTTGAAGATATATCTGCCCGATCTCCAATAATTCAGGTTCATCATCAACATATAGAACGGAATACATAAAATCACATAAAATTCAAGCACGAATACTCAACACTCAGGAGGTTACCTAGAAATAACGGAGCCAGGTTATTGATACTCACCAAAACCTTCTCTCTGAAAAAATTTAAAGAGAAAAACTCTCAACTTTTTTCTTTAACCCCTTAGCCATGTCAGAGATCTCTCCTGAAGCACTTGCTATCTCCTCTGTTGATGCACTGGACTCTTCAGCAACTGCTGCAAGACCAGTCATTTTTTGTTCTTCACCAGTCACCATCTGTTGAATTACCCCGACATTTTGTGTAACCCGGTTGGTTGCCTCTGCCTGGTTTTCCGTGGCACGTGTAATCTCCGATACATTACTTTCAGCAATTTCAATGTCTTTTGCAATCTGATTGAGTGATGCGAGAGCATTTCCAACAGATGAAGAACCGGCAATAATACTATCAAATGCATTTTTCATAGATTCTGCAGTCATTTCACTCTCTTTCGTCAGTGTGGAGATAAGTTCTCCGATTTTTCCCGTCGCAAGTTTGGATTCTCCGGCCAGGTTCTTTACTTCTCCAGCAACAACTGCAAAACCTCTTCCATGTTCTCCGGCTCTGGCGGCTTCGATTGCTGCATTAAGTGCCAATAAATTCGTTTGATTCGCAATATCCCCAATCATCTGAACAATTTTGCCTACTTCGTTCATCCGGTTATTCAGGGTTATTATCTGATCAGTCGCTTCACGGGAGATTTTTTCAACGATCTTCATTTTTTCAGTTGCTTCTTTCCCCTGATGAACAGCCTGATTCCCATTCGAAGCTATTTGAGCAACTAATTTCCTAACATCCTGAGCGCTTGCAGAAATCTCTTCAATCGATGCAGAAAGGTCAGTAATCTCATTCGAAACACGATCCAACTCCTGCAATTGATTTGATATCTCCTGTGATGCCTGCTGGCTTATCAAAGCTACCTGTTGAGAACCCTCCGTGAGGTCCACTGTTGCCCTGCTGATATCTTCAATCGACTGAGCAAGAGATTTACTTTGAGTGAGAATGGTGACGAGGACATCATGTATCGCCTGGATAGATGAATTCAGATCTGTCTTCACCCCGATAAGTGGATCTTCATCATATATCGGAGTTGAAACCGAGAGATTCTTATTTGCCAGAGCGGATAAGGTATCGGCTATCTCACCAATACTCTTCTGCAATTTCTGCTCAAGTTCCCGGATAGTGGTAATATCAAAATATACTCCAAGAACCTCATCAATTTTTCCATTCTCATCTGGAAGAGGCAGATAATGGGCCGTCAGGTATAACTTCTTTTTTGGTGTTTCAACCAGAAGTTCTCCAGTCACAGCGATTCCTTTTGTGAACGCAAGTCTGAAATCCTCACCTTTTCGTTCAAGAATCTTAAAATCAGTAAGTTTCATGGAAAGGATTTGTTCTTGAGAATATCCACTTAACTCTACCCAGGTTTTGTTTGCACGGATAATCTTAAGGTCCTTGTCAAGAATAAATATCAGCCCTGGATTATTTTCAATAATCATCTGATTTTTATTTTCAAGGGCCTTAATGGACGAAATATCGAAATATGCTGCAAGAATCTCATTAATTGTGCCATCTTCTGAGGGAAGGGGAACATAATGGAATTGCAAGTGAAGTTTTCCTTTCGGGACGATAACTCCCAGTTCACCAGTCACTTCAGCACCCTTCGTAAATGCATCCATGATATTCCCTCCTGAGCGTTCATACACTTTAAAATCGGTTAGTTTCATTGAAAGGAGTTGATCCATGGAATATCCACTGACAGTTACCCAGGAAGGATTCGCTTCAGTTATCTGAAGGCTTTTATCAAGTATGAAGAAAAGAGTGGGGTTTTTTTCAATAAGAACACGGTTTCTTTGTGCCAGGGAATGTAAATAGGTCACATCAAAATATGCAGCAAGAATTTCATCTATCTGTCCATCCTCTGATACAAAAGGCACATAATGATATTGTAAGTGGACCCTCCCATTGGGGACTTCAACACCGAGTTCACCGGTTACTTCAGCACCTTTTGTAAACGCATCCATAATATTCCCTCCCGAACGCTCATATACTTTAAAATCAGTGAGTTTCATGGAAAGGAGCTGGTCCCGGGTATACCCACTGAAAGCCTCCCAGGAAGGGTTCGCTTCAGTTATCTGAAGGTTTTTATCCAGTATGAAGAAAAGAGTGGGATTTTTTTCGATCATCAACTGATTCTTTCGTTGCAGACTCCGATTTTCGGTTACATCAAAGTATACAGCGAGAAGACTATCTATAGCATCTCTGTCCCTTGGATGAAAAACCGGAGTGTAATGATACACCAGGGCAAGTCTTCCGTTAGGAGTATCCAGAACCATCTCTCCGGATATCGCCTTTTTCTCTCTGATTGCACGGTCAATAGTGTCACCTGACCGGGAGAGGACCGAGAGATCTTTTAAATTCATTGAAAGGAGTTGTTCACGTGAATATCCACTTTTTTGTACCCATGCATTATTCACATCAACAATGTCAAAAGAAGGATCCAGGATAAGCATCAGGGCCGGATTATCCTTAAAAATGACATCGTTCTCTCGAATTGACAGAGCATGCCCATATTGATCTCCGATCCCTGAAGGACTGATCTGAAGACCAATCAGAACCATATCCTCATCATTCGATGAAGATGATGAGAATGATGAGAAGGTAAGGAAAATTTCCCCGGGACTCTTATCAGGTCCATTCACTGAAAATTTCCCAGATACTTCACTTATACTCATCGGTTTGTTCACGGCCTCTCTATACATACCATGAAAACGATCCCTCTCCTTGGGGAGGATTTGAAATGTCGTGCAAAAATCCATGTCCAAATACCGATCAGGAGTCTCCCCACCCAGCAGGTGAACTGCAGACAAGGATATCTCCTTTATCTGGCCCTCTTTCACAAGAACGAGGGGTGATGGCATATATCTGATCATCGAATAGTCATGCAGGTTGTAATGATTGTTTATTTTATTCATGTTCTTCCCCTAATTTTTTAAAGATCCCGATAAAAGCAGGCTTTGATTGGTAAAATGTTATTGAACCCTGAATTTCAATTAAAATAATTGTTTTACGCTTTGTTTTAGCATGGACATGATAAACCACTGAAGATGTTTTTTTAGTCAGACGATCTTCCATTGTTTTTTTGATTGTCGGAATATCTTCTTCAAGAAAGAACGAGAAGAAAGGAAGGGAGCAGAGTTCTTCAAGAGTGTATCCAAGGAGTGACACAATATAGGGGTTAGCATAGAGGAATTTCTCATCCTGGATGATGTAAACTCCGAGTGACAAAGATTCCGCCAGCTTTCTGAATTTTTCTTCAGATTCCCGAAGTGCATGTTCAGTATCTGAAAGCTTGGAAATATCAATAATTGATACAATGCTCTGTTTTGTGTCAGGGATCATACCAACCGTGATAAATGAACGAATTCTCTGGTTATCCCGGGTGATAAAGGTAAATTCATATTGTGAGGGAATATTCGATACCCCTTTCCGACGATTCTGGTGATATTCATACATCCGTTTCAGATCTTCAGGAGAAACAAAACTGGTCCATGACATCGAATGTTCGATATTTGAGCGAGAGTACCCGGATATTCGTTCCATTTCATGATTTGCAGAAATAATGGACGTATCTTCATCCAGCACCATCATGGCTGTTCCGGTTGATTCAAATACCGTCCGATAGAGTTCCTCTGATTGTGCAAGATTTATTTCTATCCGTTTTCTATCAGTAATATCACGACCAACGGACTGATATTCAACACAGGTTCCATGTTCATCAAAAACTGCATGGTCTGACCATTGTTGCCACCGGATTCCCCCATCGGGAAATATCACCTGATGTTCAATAGTTCCATCAGGGTATTCAGGGGTAAGCTTTGAAAAATATTGGCATAATTCTTTGAGATCTTCTTTCGGCATTTTTGGCTTAAATTTTTTCCCAATTACTTCATCTGATGGGATCCCAAAATACATGCAGTACGCATTATTAACGAAGATATGTGTTCCATCAGGGCGGTATCGGCATATGAATTCGGCCTGTTGTTCAACGACATTCCGATACCGCTCCTCGCTTTCAACAAGTTTTTGATCTCCTTTTCTTCGTATGATAGCGTTGATTATTACCTGACCAAATATCCGGAGAGTATTTATTTCTTCATCAATCCAGGATGTTTCCTGTAGCAACGTATCAAGACCCAGAATCCCTGTTGTTACTTCTCCGATCTGGATGGGAACAAGGAGTATAGATTGTATATTTAAATCTCCAATTTTACCGAAAAATTCTGGTTCTTCTGTTTTTTTTCTTGTGACGGAATCACATAGAACATACTGATTTTGATCTAATTCAAAAAATATTTTATAATAATCAGATAGATTTTCGTTCTGGATTTCTTCATATGCAGATTTATATCCAGGTTTACACCAATCATGAGTGATTGAAAAGGTTTTTTTTGTCGCATCGTCCCACATCATGAGATAACATCGATCAGATCTACATAAGGTCCCAATTTCTTCTAAAGCATCTTCAATTTTTTTATCAATAAAAAGAAAAGGGGTATTCATCAGACCAGTTGAGATTTCAGTAATTCTTTTTATTAAAGATATCTGTTTCTCAAGCGCTCTCTCTGTTTTCTGCTTATCTACCGCCTTTTTGAGTTTATGAATGAGTTCGATGAACTGAGCCTTTGGATCCCCACCTTTCTGAAGATAAAAATCAGCACCACTATTTAATGCATCGATTACAACTTCTTCCCGTCCCTTTCCGGTAAATATGATAAAAGGAGTATTACAACCACGTTGTCGGATATTTTTGAGTAATGTAATGCCATCAATTTCTGGCATCTCGTAATCAGATATAATGGCATCATAATTCCTTGTAGTAAGATGATCAAACGCTTTTTTTGGATCTGAACAGATATCTGCGGATATTTCTCCACTTTTTTCAAGAAAAATCTTCCCAATATTGAGGAGATCCTGTTGATCATCAATATATAATACAGATATCATGGAAATGGTGCTGTTTTTCTGTTCAAGTAATTTGCAACATGAGAAAGTGGCTTATTTGACTACTCACATATGTGTATATGATAAGCAATAACTTAAAGGATAGTGAAGCCGTGCAACATTGCCCAGCAATGCCCGTAATATTTTTATGAAAAATATTGAATCCGATATAATTAATTATCTACAGAATAAGGACGATGAGGTAACGATACGTGAACTGACAGAGCAGTTTCACATGAACCGTAATACCATAGCGAAATATCTCCAGGCTCTCATCCGGAGAGGCGATATTGAAGTTACGCAATTTGGGATGATGAAAATATATCGGATGAGTTCACGAATTCCAGCAAAGGGAATGTTTCATCTGGTTATGGATCCCGCCTGTATCATAGATACGGAGAGAAATATTGTTTCTTACAATACATATTTCACAGAATTATTTTCTTTAAAAGCAAGTAACCGAAAATTGTATTCACCTTGTACACTGCCAGAAGAGTTCTACCAGAACGATCTTGTTGATGCCATTATCCAAGGAATCCATGGGGAAATATCTGAGAAGGCTCGGGAGATGAAAATTTCCGGAAGGCTCTATGCTCTTCATGTAAAAATACTGCCACTTATTCTTGAAGACAATACCTTTGGATGCGGGGTAATTTTCAGGGATGAATCTCGTGTTCAGAAATTATCCAGTTTTTTGGAAGAGTCAGAGGGAAGATATCGTGCTATTGTTGATGACCAAATGGATCTTGTGTGCCGGAGAGCACCAGATCTTACCCTTACCTATGTGAATAAGGCATACTGCGAGGCTGCACGGCGAACTTCAGATGATCTTCTGGAGAAGAAACTATTCCCCTTTGTTCTCACCAATCTCTCAAATGAAACAGAATCAATTTACCGACAGATTACCATAAATAATCCAATTATTGAATTTAATACAAAAGATATTTCCAGCAACGGACAAAGCCGCTGGTTGCAGTGGAACTTAAGGGGTTTTTTTTCTCCACATGGAGAGATTTTGGAGTATCATGCAATAGGAAGGGATATCACCCCGTTAAAACGGTGTGAAGAACAGATCCGAATATATCAACAATCAATTGAGTATCTTGTCCAGGAACGGACACGTGAACTGCAGGAATCAAACAAGAGATTATTAGAAGAACTGATGATTTGGGAGAAAAAAGAAGGAAGACTTTTAGAACGTGAAATGTGGTTTAAATCTATATTCAATAATATTACCGAACCATGTCTTCTTTTTGAACAGAGTGAACATGGAGAACCAAGCAGGATAATTGAGGCGAATAAAAGTGCCTGTCATATTTTACAATATAGTCATGATGAATTACTCTCAATGGTATCGACTGATATTACCACAGAAGAACACTGGCATGAATATCTCGAGTGTTATGCGAAACAGTTCGCTGAAGACCAGGTCATCAGGTATCCAGGAGTCGGGAAGAGAAAAGATGGGAAAAATTTGCATCTAGAAATTTCAGCACAGCGATTCAGAGTGGGAAAAAAACCATTGGTCCTGATGATCTGCAGATGTCCGGAGGAACCGGTGTGACAATGAATTATCCATTAGATTTGGTTTATATGGTTTAAAATAAATCAAAAATCCAACCAAGTAGCAAAAGAAGCCTAAATTTTCATGCCTAGTTATCTGATTTTTTTTTCACTCTATTTTATTCACGAGGAGGGAACGTGAATGAGAATGTCGTTCCTTCTCCAGGTGTTGACGTAACCCAGATCTTCCCTCCATGCCGCCTGATGATACGATGAACGGTTGCAAGACCTACTCCTGACCCTTCGAACTGATCAGTCCTTACAAGCCTGATGAAGGGTTTGAAGATCTGGTTGGATAACGCCATATCAAACCCTATGCCATTGTCTTTGACATAATAGACAGTTCCTGTCTGATCCTGGACTGTGCCAATCTCTAGCTGGGGATCGCTTCTTTTTCTGGAGAACTTTACGGCATTACTGATCAGGTTCATGAAAACCTGCTGTATCATTGTTTTATCTCCATAACACGGAGGCAGGTCGTAGATTATGACGCTGACCTTGTGATCAGGATTCTGCTCAAGCACAGATGATACAACATCTGAAATAAGTGGATTCAGAGAAATTTCTTCGCATACCAACTCCTGCCAGTTTAAATGTGAGAGTGAGAGGAGACTTTCGATCAGCTCATTCATATGAAGCACAGTCTGACGGATCTTTTCAAGATACTCCAGTTCTTTCGGTTCCAGGCGGGAACCGGCTTTCACCGAAACGATTGTTGTAAATCCATCAATAGCCCGTAACGGGGCTTTGAGATCATGAGAGACTGAATACGTAAACGCCTTCAGTTCACTGGTAGCCTCTTCCAGTTCCATCGTTCGTTGTGCTACCCGTTTCTCTAAATCTACATTCAGGAGCCGAACTTCTGCTTCTATCTGCTTTAACCGGGTTACATCAACAACACTCCCTCTGGCTCCAATTACAATCCCATTTTCAGATCGCGGTGCAACATAGGCTAATACTGAGAATGAACTTCCATCTTCCCGCATGCTGGTGAACTCGGATCCGAGGGTTTTTTCTCCACGAAGAATAGCAGAATAGATCTCTTTGGCCCGTTCCCGGTCTTGCGGGATTATTGATGAAAATATATTGATACCCTGAAAAGATGTGTATAAATTTGATCCATAGAGTTCAAAGGCTGCGGGATTTGCAAATGTAATGTTTCCATCAGGATCAGATTCGAACACCCCGACAGGGAGGAGCTGGACAAGATCCATGAACCGTTGCTCACTTGCTTCCCGTTTCCGGATCTGCTCCTTAAGCCGTTCGACCATGATTCCCGTCTTCTTTGCCAGGTTAGACAACTCGTACCCATGGACCGGCTGTATGGTATGATTAAGGTCTCCGGCGGCAATGGCATCAACATCGGAGGCAAACTGCTCTATGGGTTTTGAGATCCTCCGAGACACCATGAATGCGATGACTCCTCCAAGGAGTAACACAAGCATGGCCGTAAATCCATGGAGAATTGCCAGTTGTCTTAGTTCTCCGGAGAGTAGGGAGTCGTCATAGGTGAGTTTTGAAAAGATGCTCATATCGGCAGGGTATTCCTGATTCCGAAGGTCAACGGGTATCCATATGATAGTCTTTTTAAACATCGGATCCCTGACCACCTGGGTAGTCCGATTCTCTTTGAGGAGATAGTCAAGCATGGCAGATTCTTCAGGTGTCGGAATGTAGCTGGTATTGTAAACCAGTCTCTTTTGTGACTGGAAAAGAAGCACGTCCTCAAGATACGGATTGAGAGCCCTGATGTCACCCACAACGTCGCTATACTGGACCACCATCCGCTCACCTGCGAACTTATCAGAGACAAGTCCGAGTTCAATGATGTACTGATGATCAGGAGTTGGCATGTAACTGTATTTTGTTAATACTCCTTCGACATAGTTCTGACAGACCCGGTCAGGATAAAAACCGGATGTGTTCCGGATGCTCTGCAACCAAACATGATAATCGGGCGAAACGACTGACAAATCCAGATTAAGATCACTTGGATTTGTTGTATATTTGATTATGCTCTGGCTGTCGAAGATATAGATGTCCATTCCCCTGATTCGGGATTTCAGTGATTCAAGGTCCATACGGGACGGATCACCACCTGATTGATTATATGCGTCCATTACTATGACAAATGCGTCCTGCATATCTTCATTGAATGTATTATCGTAGATTGTCAGGCCGGCATCGATCATCCGGAAGGAGTTATTGATATAAGATTCTGTAATTGCATGGAGACGGTATGCATTCGCCTCAAGATTATTCTTTGATGATTCGTAATTCGCCCAGATACCAACGAGGAGGACGGAAACAATGATTATGAAAAGTATTCCCATGATAAGATAGGAAAAATGTAACTTTTCACTGATACTGGGCAAAGGGTTCAACCACCTAATTGTCAATTGGTACGTAATAAATAATAATATCTGCGGTTTGTGAACCTGGAAATGGGTGGCATGAACAGTGTTTCGTAACCCATGTACACAAAAGAGCCCTTTTTCCCCATTGAATTAAAAAAAAGTATTTGAGAATAGCTAAAAACCTCATCTTTTTATCTGAGAAGATCGAATAATAATGGTGGATAACTTTAGTACATTCATTTTTCGAGAAGAATATGAAAAATACAAAAAATTAGGTGATACTCTTTCAAATATCAGCGATTCTATCGATTGGGAGCGATTTAGAGTCATAATTTCACCCCTCTACAAAGATAACAAAAATGATGGTGGACGCCCTCATTTAGATGAAATAGTGATGATTAAAACCTTGGTATTGCAACATCTCTATGGATTATCAGATTATGAAATCGAACGTAATATTTATGATCGAATGAGTTTTCGTCATTTTTTAGGTTTTCCAGACACAATTCCAGATCGTTCAACAATTTGGCTATTCAGAGAGCGATTAATAAATAGTAACTGCCTTGATTTAATTTGGGAAGAATTACAGCATCAAATAGACAAATTAGGATTTGGAATTCATCGTGGAGTTATTCAGGACGCGACTTTCATCACCACAGATCCAGGTCATGCAAAAAAAGATAAACCGAGAGGTGATGAAGCTCTGACTCGACGATCAAAGGAGGGAACATGGAGTAAAAAAGGGAATAACTCCTATTTCGGTTATAAAATGCATACATTAGTAGACAAAGAATTTATGATTATTCGAGAAGTCGGAACCTCGACGGCATCACTTCACGATAGTCAAATCGATCTAACTGAACCCGGACAAACAGTTTACCGTGATAAAGGATATTTTGGCGTAAAACCAAATGCCTCAATGGATAAAACTATGCACCGAGCAACCCGAGATCATCCCTTGAGTTGCAAAGAAAAACGCAGAAATAAAGCAATATCACGGATCCGCTCTCTTGGTGAGTTGCCATACGCTGTTATGAAACGAATTTTTAAAGGAGGGCATGTTTTGGTAACAACTATTGAACGTGTACACGTGAAAAACATCTTTTCCTGCTTTTCTTACAATTTATATCGACTGAAAAGTGTTCAAAAAGCTATGTAATAATAGCGATAGCTATCGTTCTAAGCGAAAAGGATAGTAGAAAATTTGCTTCTTTTGTGATTTTTTTGCATTTTTTCAGTTTTATTACCTCTCATACAATCATATGTTGTCGTTGTAAGATCAAAAATAGGGGTTATTAGCTATTCTCATTTGCGCATACATTTAGTGTGTTCTATTTTTCAAAATAAATTTTTAAAACCTCTTACCGTAGCCAAAAATCCCGTTTGAAAACATCAAATATCCTGAATACCATGTTGCAATGAATATTGTTTTCAATCCAGAAAGGTTGAAAAATTACCAAAAATATGTATGAAAATTTTGGAAAAAAGAGAACATAAATTATTGCAGAGTAGTATTTCTCCTCAAAATGATCTCATTACGGAGTAAATTATTTCTCGAGGTTATGATTGCCTCCAATATCAGGTGTGTGGCCATAATCTCTCAATTTTGGTATTTACGGTATATCGTTTTCCTATGACCTGCTTCAATGACTAGGAGCATCAGTTTATAATCAAAAATCTCAATGATAGCCCGATATTCTCCGGTTCTCAGAGAGTACAATCCCTTTGCCCTCCCTTTCAGGGGTCCGAGTTTTTCACGGGGATTATCAAGGAGTTCAAGTTCTGCTAGAGTTACCTCCAGAGAGTTCCTGGCTAATTTCGGAAGCTCTGCTAAGTCACGTTCTGCTCCTTTCGAGATGAGTAACGTGAACTTACTCAAAGGAATCTCCAAGATCTGCCATCACTTCTTTTAGTGTCCTGCATCTTCCAGCCCTGAAATCTTCTCTCGCCTCTGCAATCCTTTGAAGAGTCTCCTCGCTGAGGGGCTCATCGTCAATGTCACAGGCCATTTCAAGAAGTTCAGCGATAACCCGGTCATCAGTCATGTCAGAAGAACCTCGGAATGCAATCAACTTTTCATAGGTTGAATCGCTCAGTGACACCGTGACTGTCATACAAGTACATTGTTTTGATGGAAAATATGCATTCCCTTGAAAGGTGAGCATGACACTCATAAGCGTACACGTCATGGAATAAGCTTTATTCAAAATCGATTATTCCATTACATTTGTCAATCCACGATAATCTGAACTTCTGTCTCTATCACCAGAAAACCTCCTGATTCCCAATATCCTGAATACCAGAAACATCATACCTGTATGTATGAGCGATTCAACACCATCCTGGCGGACTATTAAGACAGGTTTAGCCGGAATGGATGCAAATTCTCTGATATCTCTCATTCATGATCTCTATGCCCTGAATAAGGAGAACAAAGAGTATCTGCAGGGGAGAATTGGTGGAGAAGCAGCATATGCCAGTCTTCGTGAGAATGCGGCCAAGAAGATCAGACATGAGTTCTTTCCTGAACGGGGATTTGGTAAAGCCAGAATTGCCCCGGTGAAAAAGGCGATTGCCGGATATAAGAAAGCGACCGGGGACCCAATAGGGACAGCTGATCTTACTCTCCTGTTTATCGAGCAGTTTGTGAAATTTTTCTCTCATTATGGGGGTGGTGATGAGGCGAAATTAGATTCACTCAGTGGTGCGATGAGTGAATTGTATAAAATTCTGAAGACATGCCCGGCGATAATTGAGGTATTGGATATTGAAGATCGGCTTTTTGATGTAAAACTCGATGCCTCAAATGCCGGATATGGTATCGAAGATGAGATAGCAGAACTTATTGATGACATTGAGGCTCTTGAATAGAAAAACCGGGGAACTGATGGTACTGAACTGGCGGGAAGGTACGTCGTTTCTCCCAATATTACCAACCAAATATGAAATAAAAACCATTTTGCACAATAAATTATGTCGCCGAGTACAAATAAAAGCATATATTATCCCTAAAATCGTATTCTGTGTATGAAGTACTCTTCTCTGTTCGTTCTCGTTCTTATTTTTAGTACCGCTCAAACAATCGATGCTGGTCCCATCAATGTGCAGAATCCTGAAACAGGAGGTATGAGTCCACTTACAGGTATTGGGGTAAAGGCATCCCAATCCCTCACAACATCGGATCTTGATGATATCATCGCTCATTTTGATACGTATGCCGAGGAAGAGCGACAAAAGTGGGATGTGCCCGGGATGGCTATCGCCATAGTAAAAGACGGGAAGATAGTTTTTACCAAGGGATACGGGGTGAAGACGGAAGGGGAGTCTGATCCGGTTACAACAAACACGGTATTTCAGATTGGATCTACTTCAAAAGCATTTACTGCAGCACTTGCAGCGATGGAAGTAGATAGCGGCAGAATGAACTGGACCGACCCGGTTGTGAGTTATGTACCGGATTTTGAGATGAGCGATCCCTGGGTCACGAAAGAGTTTACAATAACCGACTCACTTGCCCAAAAGAGCGGGCTTTCAGATCATTGGGGAACTGACCTCCCAATCTTCGGATATGACCGTGCTGAAATAATCCATGCTCTTCGATATGCTGAGCCTGTATCCAGTTTCAGATCTCAGTTTATGTATCAGAATGTTCCGTTTTTGGTGGCTGCAGAAGCAATAGAAAAAACAAGTGGGATGAGCTGGGAGGACAATCTCCGGAAACAAATTTTCACTCCGCTGAATATGACCAGTGCTTCTACTGGCTATGAATCCTTTCTGGCAGCACCGGATCATACATCATTGCATATGATTGGACGTACCTCAAACAACACGATAGGTCCCATCCCGATTGAAAGCGACTGGAGATTCACTGATTTCACTGACATAATGGGTCCTGCTGGCGGTATCAATGCAGATATCAAAGATATGGCTGCCTGGGCAATCTTCCAGCTTGGAAACGGATCATGTGGAGCAGATGAACTCATCACTTCTGATAATATGGCTTTCATGCACACTCCCAAAACGCCTATCAGTGATATCATGGTTGATCCTGTAGGCTATTATTGCCAGGGATGGATTTACCAGGAGATGAATGGCACTCCCTCAATTATCTGGCACAATGGTGCGACATTGGGAGGAATTGCGAATATCATGCTTGTTCCTAAGGAGAACCTCGGCATTGTGATTCTGGCAAATGAAAAAGGGCCGAACATTCCTGATTTCCTGGCATTTTCCTTCTATGATCAGTGTTTTGGTGGTACTAGTGCTGTGAAAAATACCATGTCTCTGAACGATTATATGGCATTAGTAGGGCAGATGATTCTTCCCCCAAAACTGGAAATATTTAACAACACAACTTCACCAAAAGATCTGACCCCATATCGTGGATCCTATCAGAATGATGTATTTGGGACCGCTGTGGTCTTCGAGCAGAACGATAACCTGACCGTGACCATCGGCAAAAGACCGGTTACATTTTATTTATCCATGATAGATGAGAGAACCTTTATGGCTACCTGTCCGGAATATAGCCAGGATTATTTCAAAAATGTCACCTTCACCATCGGACCTGATGGAACCATTCAGGAATTTTCCGCTCCGCTCTTTATTGTGAGCGAGAATGTTCCCTATACCAGAATCAACCCATAAAATGAGAATAATCCAAAACCACGAAGGATATGGATAACTATCTGAACGCTTGTATCAAAATGAACAAATAACACATATACCGAAAGGAAATGATCCTATGAATGTTGAAAATTATATACATGGTTGGATGTACCAATGAAGAGAACGTATATACGCAAATGTGGTGGTGAAGGTTCAGAGCCCGGGCAGTTTGATATTCCTATTGGGATATGGGTGGATTCAGAGGGGGATGTTTATGTCGCAGATTCGGGCTCGCCAAGATATGAATAATTGCTGAATCTTAATTTTATTTACCGCCTTATTTATCGGATTCTCTGATATTCTCATGAGAAAAGAGATTTATGGTTCGTTCAAATTGGAGGTGATGGGAATATCTTCAGTCCCAAAGAAGGAAAGTCTTCCCTGATTATCCGAAGAGGTGCATAACCGTCCATCATCCAATACAAGCTCAAACGTCCCAGGTGGAGTAACTTCTCTGATGTAATCTTCCATCACCATACAATTCTCACACCCTTCAGCCTTTTCATCTACATCAGGTTTCAAGGTTCCTTTATACCAGGGTTTGCTATTCCAATACAAGGTATAGGGTATTCTGCCAGACTCATCTGTTTTCATTGCAATAGTACTGATCTTAAAGACCTCCGAATAATCCCGGGTAGATGTTCTTGCATGGACTTCCTGAATTGTGCAGCAATCTTTACAGGGTTCTTTTTCTCCGGCAAGAACAGATATTTTATAGACAGACTCTGTTTTTTCCGGTTTTATTTCACCACCAGTTTCAGGGATCTCTACAATCTGGTCCTCATACCCATCGTCATGTTCGAAGGTTATCAGATACTCTCCAGGATGTACTCCGGTTATGAGTAATGGGGTTTCACCCTGTGGTTCTCCATTTATGTAAACCTCAATATTTTCGGGTTGTTCCATAAGATTAATTGTCCCAAATACTGTTTCTGTTGGCTCACTTTCATGAGTCTCTCCTTCTATTCTACTGATTAATCCTTCATTCTGGTTAGGTGTAATGATTGGTTGTATTTCAGGAGTAACCTCAATTGTAGGCTCAACTGTCAAGGTGGGTTCAGGGGTAACCTCAAGCGTTGGCTCAACCGTCAAGGTGGGTTCAGGGGTAACCTCAATGGTGGGTTCTAAGGTCAGTGTTGGTTCAGGAGTAACCTCACGAGTGGGTTCAACCGTAAATGTAGGTTCAGGGGTAACCTCAATTGTAGGTTCTACAGTCAATGTTGGCTCGGGAGTGACCTCAACGGTGGGTTCAACCGTAAATGTAGGTTCAGGGGTAACCTCAATTGTAGGTTCTACAGTCAATGTTGGCTCGGGAGTGACCTCAACGGTGGGTTCAACCGTAAATGTAGGTTCAGGGGTAACCTCAATTGTAGGTTCTACAGTCAATGTTGGCTCGGGAGTGACCTCAACGGTGGGTTCAACCGTAAATGTAGGTTCAGGAGTAACCTCAATGGTAGGCTCTACCGTAAATGTGGATTCTGAAGTGACCTCACGAGTGGGTTCAACTGTCAGTGTTGGTTCAGGGGTAACCTCAATTGTAGGCTCTACCGTAAATGTGGATTCTGAAGTGACCTCACGAGTGGGTTCAACTGTCAGTGTTGGTTCAGGGGTAACCTCAATTGTAGGTTCTACCGTAATTGTTGGCTCGGGAGTGACCCCAACAGTAGGCTCTACGGTCAACGTAGGTTCAGGAGTAACCTCAATTGTAGGCTCAACCGTCAAGGTGGGTTCTAAGGTCAGTGTTGGCTCGGGGGTGACCTCAAGCGTCGGTTCAACCGTCAAGGTAGGTTCAGGAGTAACCTCAACAGTGGGTTCTAAGGTCAATGTTGGTTCGGGAGTAACCTTAATTGTAGGCTCAACCGTCAGTGTTGGTTCTGGAGTGACCTCAATTGTAGGTTCTATGGTCAATGTTGGCTCGGGAGTGATCTCACGAGTGGGTTCAACCGTCAAGGTAGGTTCAGGGGTAACCTCAACGGTAGGCTCTACCGTAAATGTGGGTTCTGGAGTGACCTCACGAGTGGGTTCAACCGTAAATGTAGGCTCTACCGTAAATGTGGGTTCAGGGGTAACCTCAACGGTGGGTTCAACCGTAAATGTAGGTTCAGGAGTAACCTCGATTGTAGGTTCTACGGTCAATGTTGGCTCGGGAGTGACCTCAACAGTAGGCTCTACGGCCAACGTAGGTTCAGGGGTAACCTCACTGGTGGGTTCAACGGTCAGTGTAGGCTCTGGTGTAACCTCAAAGGTAGGTTCTACGGTCAAGGTGGGTTCAGGAGTAACCTCACTAGTGGGTTCAACCGTCAGTGTTGGTTCAGGAGTGACCTCAACAGTGGGTTCAACCGTCAGTGTAGGCTCTGGTGTAACCTCAAAGGTAGGTTCTACGGTCAAGGTGGGTTCAGGAGTAACCTCAATTGTAGGTTCTACGGTCAATGTTGGCTCGGGAGTGACCTCACTAGTGGGTTCAACCGTCAGTGTTGGTTCAGGGGTAACCTCAACGGTGGGTTCTACGGTCAGTTTGGAATCAGAAATGAAACCATATGTAGATTCAGGACTGACGGTTCCTTTGGGTTCAACCTTGGATTCGGAAACGGATTCACCCTTATCGGTCTTCTCTTTATCGGGGAGCAATATTTGAGCACCAGGTTTTGTGCCGCTCGTTCCATCATAACCAGGTGTTGCAAGGGTTTCACCTTCACCGGTTATCGCCTGGGATCCAGACGGGGTGGTTACCTGGGCTCCACCCTTATCTTTCACGTCTTTCTGGTCTTTTGTTGAAACCACGGTTGGAGTAGATTCAGGACTGACGGTTCCTTTGGGTTCAACCTTGGATTCGGAAACGGATTCACCCTTATCGGTCTTATCTTTATCGGGGAGCAATATTTGAGCACCAGGTTTTGTGCCGCTCGTTCCATCATAACCAGGTGTTGCAAGGGTTTCGCCTTCATCAGTTATCTCCTGAGATCCAGAAGGTGTTGTTACCTGGGCTCCACCTTTATCTTTCACCTCTTTCTGGTCTTTTGTTGAAACCACGGTTGGAGTAGATTCAGGACTGACGGTTCCTTTGGGTTCAACCTTGGATTCGGAAACGGATTCACCCTTATCAGTCTTCTCTTTTTCGGGGAGTAAAACCTGAGCACCGGGCTTTGTACCGCTCGTTCCATCATAACCAGGGGTTGCAAGGGTTTCGCCTTCATCAGTTATCTCCTGGGATCCAGAAGGTGTTGTTACTTGGGCTCCACCTTTATCTTTCTCATCTTCCTGGACTTCTGTTGAAACCACGGTTGGAATAGATTCAGGACTGATGATTTCTTCAGGTTCAACCTTGGATTCGGAAACAGATTCACCCTTATCGGTCTTGTCTTTTTCGGGCAGTAAAACCTGAGCACCAGGCTTTGTACCGCTCGTTCCATCATAACCAGGGGTTGCAAGGGTTTCGCCTTCATCCGTAATCTCCTGTGACCCAGAAGGGGTTGTAACCTGGGCTCCACCTTTATCTTTCTCCTCAATGAATTCTTCATTTATTAGAACCAATGAAGAAAGATCATTCGTCAACTCTTCTTCCAAACTGGACAGAGACTCCCCGAATATTGCTCCGTTCGCTGTTGATATCTCAAAATTTGAAGATTCCTGTTCTTCATCGGTAATTATTGTTGTTGTGACCGGTTCAATATGAGCAATAGATTCAATTACCGGAGGAACTACTTCAGATTCTAAACCCTCTCCGAATATTGCTCCGTTTGCTATTGAAAAATCAAAATTTGCTTGTTCTGTTTCGTCTTCGGTTATTGGTATTATTTCAACCGACTCAATCTGAGAAAATGTATCAATAACCAGAGGAACTTCTTCGGATTCTAAACCCTCTCCAAATATTGCCCCATTTGCCATTGAGATCTCAAAATCGAGATCAAAATCTGCCCATGAACCAAATACATCCTCTTCTGGTGGCTCAATCGTAGATATCGATTCGAATTCTAACACACCTTCATCAGAATTGAGACCCTCACCAAATATTGCTCCATTTGCGATAGAAATTTCATATTCAAGGTTTTCAATTAAAGAAGGATCTATTGGAGGAATCAAGTTCGGATCTGGTTCCGAAGAGGGAACTGGCTCTTCCCAATCAAGAGACTCAGTTATATCAATATCTTCCCAATTTACTGGTTCCTCATATTCTTCATCTAATAAATCATTCCAATCAAATGGCTCAGCAGGTTCTGTGGGCTCAGGTGTTGGAACAACCGTAGTATTATCAGCATATGAATAACTAACCAATAAAAATAATATCAATAATACTATTTTAACTGATAATTTCCATGATCGTGATGCCATTTTTCCACCCCTGTGTTACTTTTCTCTCACACCAATAATTACGACAAATATCTGACACAAAAAAAGTTCATTGTAAAATTTCAAATGACCAGTATTTTGTCGAGATTTCATAATTTAGCATTGGTCATATATGGAAAAAGATGATTGTGAAATCTCACTCGTTCTATGTTAATCGTTAGTAAGTCATAATGTTATTTATATGTATTGGTCAAAGAATCAATCACTTTAAATGATGTCCGCTACATAAAAATCCAGATATTTTTATAAAATGCATATCAATCGTATGCAATTCTACGATATAATTTTATAAGAGATGTTCTAACAATATCGTATGAAATCGATAGTAATTGGTTCAATTTTCATATTTATCTGCTTAAGTTTCGTTGGTATTGGGAGTGCTGAAATAAATACATTAGACAATCCTCCCGAATGGAAAGAGGGATATTTCCCTACGTATCCGATGGATCCAAAAATTACCTGGGTGGGGAATTTATCCCTTGAAGCTGGATATCCCCTTGTAGATCATGCATTTGGTCCGTTTACTGAGAAAGACTGGGATATGTATGGTGTTGAGAAAGAACATGTAATACGAATAATTGCATACGAAAATCCCCCTCTTTTCCCAAATAAGACGGCATATGCAATTTATCATGAAGGGCTTGAAACTATGCCATGGCTTATTGAGATGAAAAATCCAGTGACTGGTGATGATATGCTGGCCCAGGTAGCATCTACCCCCAAGGGGAAATATAATCCTGATTTAACACCCTTGGAAAATGATAAACAAAACAATATCGGCTGGTATGTTGTTGACGGAACGATGTATCCACGAACATGGATTAGTGGTCATCTTGCAGAAGGGCAGACCTGGGTAGAATACTGGGGACCTTTCAATCCGGATAAGGAAGGATCCAAAGTAAGAAAAAGGACGTATACCATAACTGAGGAGCCGGTAACCTTTGCTGGAGAAACGTATGACGGATATAGAGTAAAAATTGTTGGACCTCATGTAATCGCAAATGTTCCAGTAGAATCGGTTGAAGAGTTAACTTTGGTTGATGGAATTGGCGTTACCTCAAGATTATTGTCACATACTGCGACTGAACCATTCGTAAGAAATTCTTCAATTACCGGAAAACAAACCATGCCAGAAGGAACTATGATATTCCGCCATCTGGTGACAATGCTCTCAATGGACCAAGGTAACTAGAAAAAAGGAATTTTAAAGCTGTATAATTATTTGAAAGATTTCAAAAAAACTGGTGAGGAAAGACGACCCATTGGTTCTCAAAATTTTTTTAAAACCACCTCTCATAAAAAATCATATCTATGGACAAAAAATGAGCATTATTACAAAAATTTGTATCATTCTAATATTTGTTTTATGTACGAACCTCTGTCTCCTCGTCATCGCTGACAGACTTCCAAGTGAGGTAACGGAAAACCAGATATTTACCATAGATACTGAAATAAAAGCAGTCGGAATACTGAGTGAAGAAAGTTCTGTTGACTGGATCATTGATTATCAGCGTTTGTACGTGAATGGATCATATGATTATGGACATATCCACGATGGAAAATTGAATAGAACTGAAAGTATTGCAATACTTCAATGGGATGATTCTCTCCGGAGTTCGGGAGGGAGTATTGCAATGGGTAAAAAAATTGCATATAATTCAAAAAATAAGGCCGAATCAAGATATAACCTACAAACGGAAAAAGTCCTCACATATCGGACAAAGGAAGGATCCCATCTTTCAGGAGGGGAATCATGGTCTCTTGATGTAGCCGGAAACTGGGACTATAAACCTGAATATATCAGGTGTGTATTTGCAGATAATGATCCAGATTATTTCCCTGCATTTTGCAACATTGTCAAAGCAGACAGTACATTACTTAATTTCAACACCGGACAACTCTCATCCAGAGGTGTTGCACGATCAGTAACCTATTACACACAATATCCATCAGCACTGAATTATCTCATTGCAGTCCGACCAGATTCTGGAATGAATAGTCCTGCAATGGGGACAATAAAAACGGACTTTGGTGGCTCCATTATGGAAGCTAGGAACCGATCAAATAATGCCTCTGCGACAAATAACTGGAAAGATACGATATCTGTAACAGGGGGTATTGAAAAATTCCAGAAGAAATTAATGTATGAATCAGGATTCAAAGTTTGATATTTTATTAAAACCTCTCATTTGAATGAGTATCTCCGACAAGGGTTATTCTCATTACGGTTTCATTTTTTCGGTGTCTTTCTGGAGAAATTTTTTTAGGAGCGTAATTACCTTGTATCTAAAGAACATAGCAATTATCTCTTAAATTTGGTATTTACGGTATATCGTTTTCATATTGTCCGCTTCAATTACCCGACGGATCAGTTTATTTTCAAAAATTTCAGAAAATGTCCTGAAAATACAGATGAATGTGTACGGACATTCCTGAAATAATGAACCGATTTGAGAGGGCAGAAATTACAATTGACAACGAAGTAAAAATAATTTCCTAATCTTCATCCAGAGCTGAAGGAGACATTGAAGCTCACAGGACTCTCGCACCTTTTTCTACAGGATCTTACGGCCCTGTAGGCGATAATGCTACATTAAAAGGGTTATAAATAACATAAATTACCAATACCGTATATCTCATGGCATATAAAATATGGGAGATAATAGAAAGAAATGAATGATATCAAATGGCACAGGCTCAATAAGTTTGTTCTGGTAGATACACAAAGAGCATCCTCTTTTCAGAAAAGATGCAGACCGACTATTCCAACAAAGGTTGGTGGTACCTGATGTACCAAAATTTCGGACTTTTACTAAAAATCTCCCTTTTTTTCCTGGTTCTTCAGGCACCTGTTATCCTTGCCTGTTCAGCAGAACATACCATCAATGTACCAGGAGTCCCCACGAATCAGACCGACAACCTGTCGTCATTTCAAAGGATAGATTCAATTTCGTTTCTACCGCCAGCTATCAACATTTCTGACATTAAGAGCTCAATCACCGCTCCAAAAGTCAATAGACCGTCAATATCTTCCCATTCGTTCGCAGATATTGACTTGGCAACGAAGGGTAATGTCATCCTTGTTCCAGTTACTCCAACACCTGAAGGAAGCGGGTACACGTATTTCAATAGGACTGGAAGCGATGAGAGCTATTTCATCTATTCTCCTGGTACCTATACACTTCAAGAAGGCTTTTCGACCAGTAATACTACAGCAATTTACCTGGGAGCAGATGATGTCACTCTTGATGGAAATGCGCAAACAATCACTGGAAATACTGCTAATTTCGGAATTATTATCGAATCAAATAGAAATAACACAACGGTAAGAAATTTTAAAGGTATCAATAATTTTTGTTATGGTATTGATTCTAGTGGAGATCAGGTATCTCTCATTAATAACTCCTTATCAGAGAATTCTTACACCGGTATTAACTCCATTGGTTCGCACATGTATGTGTACAAGAATATCATCAGGAATAACTATAATGGGGCGTTTTTATCGGGAAATAATGCAGCATTGAAGGACAACATTATTTCGGACAATGAAGTTTATGGAATTTTTGGATTTTCAAAAAATTATACTCTGGAAAAAAACCGTTTCGATGCGGATGAATATGGAGTGATTCTTTTTGGAGATAATCTGAGTTTTCATGAAAATACTGTTCGAAATAATCGAAAAATTGGTGTTCAGATTCAAAGCACGGGAGCTTCCTGCATTGGTAATACGATAAGCCATAATTCCGCCAACTTTCATATATCGGGCAATAATACAACAATAAAAAGCAATACTATATCATCAGCATTTTTTGTTTTAGGGTATGGCATCCAAGCAGAAGGCGTAAATACCACGATATCAGAAAATGCGATATATAATAACCCATATGGAATAATTGCACTTTGCGATGACTGCAAAACACTAAATAACAGAGTTTATTCAAGTTATAAACTTGGCATTTCTTCAGAGGGAAAAAACAGTTTAATTTCAAATAATATTATTCGGGATACTGTCTTCACTGGAATGGCATGCTATGGTGATAATACGAATGCATATGCCAATACCATTATAAATGCAACATATGGGATAGTAATTATGGATTATCTCAATACTTCTGTTATTGGGAATCAGATCAATGAAACAAGACAATATGGGCTCTTCTTCTCTGGAAATCCTTATCGCCCAGGACAAGGAATTGGAGATATCTACAATAATTACTTTGGAAGTGAGAACTACGTTGGTGGATTTAACAGCATAAACCAATATTCATATCGATGGACAAATCCTTCAGGTCCGGAGCGTGGGACAAATATCGTCGGGGGTCCGTTTATTGCCGGTAATTACTGGAGCAACCCTGACGGAACTGGATGGTCAGATAAACAGCCACCACATGTAACCGGATATTCGACAACTCCATTTGAGATTTCACCTGGAGTGAACGATACAGCCCCACTTGTTCCACAAAAACCGGTCACAATCAATGCCACCGCAAATGACTGGGGGAATATTGTTCCAACTGGTAACAGTTCTTACCAGTCATACACGAACCAGACATTTATAACCCAATCCAAACCCGGAGCAGATCTCACGGATGTCGTTGTTGATTCCGCATCCAAAGGGAATATTCCCAGTTGGACTTTTACCGATCTGACCGAGAACCATGATATCGAGACGATAGGAAATCCAGCACCATGTCAGGTACATGTTTTCTTTACCGCATCACAGCGGTACGGAGAAAAACCTTTGACTGTCGCTTTCTCTTCAGAGCAGTCATTTGGGTCTCCGACCTCATGGTACTGGCAGTTTGGAGACGGTTGTACCAATACCACACAAAACCCAATCCATACGTATGATAGTCCGGGAACATACACGGTCTCCTTACGTGCATCGAATGGCAAGACAGGAGGATATTCGGCATGGAATAACTACATCACCGTAACAGACGGATAAGGTACAGATCCAACACCAGATCCCGGCGGATATGGCCGGAACTCCCATCTGAATGGAGCGAATTACCATTGGGCACACTTCCGGACAACTATGCTATAACCGGAGTTTCCCCCAAACACCTGTCTTCTTCATCCCCTTCCTGAAATCATCGATATTTTTAATTCTATTTCACTATCTTTCGATAGTCCTCTTCCGGAATCTCCCTCATCGCCTGCCGGAAATGGCCGGACCACATGGTCTTATTTGTCACAAACCCGAGTTCCGGAATGAGCGGTTTGATCTCAACAGGCTCCTTGAAAATCTTCACTGGTTTCAACCTGAACCGGAATGGGAAAAGCTCGTCTCCCATCTGCGGTGGAGCGGTAAATAATGGGGTGGAATCTTCGAAGAGCTCGGTAACTTTGTATTCTCCGAAGATAACCGATGGAAATACTTCTTTTGCATGGGTTTCTGACCGGGCATAGATGAGAATGGTGTCTCCAACCTTCACCCGGGAGTGAAGTCCCTTGCTCCGTTTCGGGACACCCCATATATTGTGTTTTTTGACGACCTCCCAGTTCTCCCGGTTCCCGGAGGCTATCCAGATTACCATAGTATCAATGTGGACCGTACCACTATTTGAAAACGTTTATCGACCGTCACGATTAACTCTCTCATCTCTGAATATGGCTCGTGCAAAAAAATCTTCAGAAACAACGGCTGCAAACCTCGGGTTTGAAGCAACCCTCTGGGCTGCAGCAGATAAACTCCGGAACAATATGGATGCGGCTGAGTACAAACATGTTGTCCTTGGTCTTATTTTTCTGAAATATCTCTCTGATGCATTTGAAGCGAAACACTCCTCACTTGAGCAGGCATACTCTGATCCGAAAAGCACTTGGTATATCGCCGAGCCGGAAGTCAGGTATGGAGTAATCGAAGATCCTGATGAGTACCGGTCAGAAAATATCTTCTGGATCCCAAAAGAAGCCCGATGGTCCTATATCCAACAGAATGCGAAACGGCCGGAGATTGGGAAGATTGTCGATGATGCAATGTATGCCATCGAGCGGGATAATGCGGTACTCAAAAATATCCTGCCCAAGGAGTATGCACGTCCTGGTCTTGATAAGGAGAAACTTGGAGAACTCATCGATCTCATCGGGACACTCAACCTGAGCGACTCTGATAACCGGTCAAAGGATATCATCGGGAGAGTGTACGAGTATTTCCTCTCCGAGTTTGCGAGTGCAGAAGGAAGACAAGGAGGTCAGTTCTATACACCCCGATGTGTTGTTCAGATCCTTGTTTCGATGATATCCCCCTTCAAGGGTCGGGTGTATGATCCCTGTTGCGGTTCGGGGGGGATGTTTGTCCAGAGTGAGAAGTTTGTCGAGGCTCATGGTGGCCGGATTGGTGATATCTCAATCTTCGGGCAGGAATCGAACCCGACCACCTGGAAACTTGCCAAGATGAATCTTGCCATCCGGGGAATAGACCATGACCTTGGGGCTGAACATGCAGACAGTTTCCGGCGGGACCTTCATCCAAACCTGAAAGCGGATTACATCCTTGCTAATCCTCCATTTAATATGAAAGACTGGGGAGGGGAGAACCTCAGGGATGATGTCCGATGGAAGTACGGGATTCCTCCGAACGGGAATGCGAACTATGCATGGATTCAGCATTTTATCCACCATCTCTCTCCTTTAGGGATAGCCGGGTTTGTGCTTGCGAACGGGTCGATGTCATCGAACCAGTCAGGGGAAGGAGAGATCAGAAAGAACCTCCTCGAAGCAGACCTCGTGGACTGTATGGTGGCCCTTCCCGGTCAGCTCTTTTACTCTACCCAGATTCCGGCCTGTCTCTGGTTTGTTGGTCGAAACCGGTCAAATGGAAAGTTCCGGGACCGTCGTGGAGAGGTCCTATTTATCGACGCCCGGAAGATGGGAGTCATGAGGGACCGGACTCACCGGGAACTGACCGATGAGGATATTGAGAAGATAGCCGGGACGTATCATACCTGGCGGGGAGATGCCGGTGCCGGGGAATATGAGGATGTACCGGGATTCTGTGCTTCGGCAACCCTTGAGGAGATAGCAAAACACGGGCATGTTCTTACTCCGGGTAGATATGTGGGGGCCGAAGATGCAGAGGATGACGGAGAGCCGTTTGCTGAAAAGATGAAAAGGCTGACAAAACAGTTATCTGAACAGATGGAGGAAGGTGCCCGGCTTGACGAGGAGATTCGGAAGAATCTTGGGGGTTTAGGATACACCATATGAGAAAACGTTCATCACCACCAGTACCGGGTTCAGCCCCCGCCCTGATCAGGGAAGAAGGATTGCAGCAGGATACGGAATATTCGGTTCTTTTACATGAGATCCGTGAGATGATCTCATCAACCCGAAACCGGGTTGCGTATGGAGTAAACCGGGAAACGGTTCTGTTATACTGGAATATCGGATCACGGATTCACCAGGAAGTTCTCCAAAAAGACAGGGGTGAGTATGGTAAGAGAATTGTCGAGACACTGTCTGGACAATTGCTCCATGAGTATGGCAGGGGGTTTAGTCGGGCAAACGTATTCTCCATGGTCCGGTTTGCTGAGCTCTATCATGATCCCGGAATAATCCAGACACTGTCTGGACAATTGAGCTGGTCACATTTCGTTGAACTCATCAAGATTGACAATGATCTGCAACGGGACTTTTACACACAGATGTGCAGGATTGAACGATGGAGTGTCCGTCTTCTCAAGGCAAAGATCCAGGGCATGCTCTTTGAGAGGACCGCACTTTCCCGAAAACCGGAAGAGTTAGCCAGGCAGGAGCTCGAAGTTCTCCGGACAGAGGACCAGATGAGCCCGGACCTGGTCTTTCGGGATCCGTATTTCCTTGATTTCCTCGGGCTTTCTGATACCTACTCTGAAAAGGATATTGAATCGGGTATTATCCGGGAGATCGAGCGGTTCATTCTTGAAATGGGTTCTGATTTCTCGTTTATCGCAAGGCAGAAGAGAATCACCATCGACGCAGAGGATTATTATATTGACCTCCTGTTCTTTCACCGCCGGCTTCGGTGTCTTATTGCAATTGACCTGAAACTGGGGAGGTTTCAGGCTGCTGATAAGGGTCAGATGGAACTGTATCTCCGGTGGCTTGACAAATACGAACGGGTTCCTGGTGAAGAGTCACCGATGGGTCTGATTCTCTGTGCCGGGAAGTCTGATGAGCACGTGGAGCTCCTTGGGCTTTCGGACAGTGGGATACGGGTTGCTGAATATCTGACCGAACTGCCGCCGAGAGAACTCCTTGAGGCGAAACTGAAGAGTGCGATGGAGAGGGCACAGAATGCAGTCAGAAAATAAGAGATATAATTACAGAGATGTTAATATTATGATTGAATTCAGGAGATTTGAATTGGGCAGACAGTGTTTGCCGAATTGTCTGACGGGTATTAGATAGTATGAGTCTGATGACGCTTACGAGAACGTATCTCGATTTAAATTTTGTGAATTTTACTAAGTTTAAATGAGGGAATCGTATTGACTCTAATATGCCTGTATTCGGATTCAAAAAAAATAATTCAAAAATTTAAAGCCGATTTCAGATCATATCCAAAGGCTCTGAATGATTCACTGAGAGATTCTGCACTTGGTTTTATAATTTCTCCTAAAGAATACTCACTCTCCGTCTTATCCTTTTGATTATACAATGAAGATTTATGATGGTCAGTAATCAGATCACTATTGTTCCTTTGAATCAGAATCAGAGATTTTTTGAATCAATTGGGCTGGAATCAGAGGGGGATCAGTCCTGTGAAGCATTGCATGACAGTTCGGACACACCGGGATTAAATCCGATTCCGGATTTACTCTGTATCCGGGTTTAATTTCTGATACCGGAGTAATATGATGGACATGGATGAACCCGTCTCCTAAAGGACCGTATTTTTCAGAAAAATCAAAACCACATATTCTGCACTTGCAGCCGTGTATGGCAATACAGGCAGTCCGGTTCAGCCGACTACGTTCATATTTTTTCACAAACTGGTGAATTACTTCCCCTTCCGGATAACAGGTAGTAATCCTGATATCATCCTGCTCTTCAAGGGGGAGAAGAGAGATCAGCAGTTCTGTGAACTCACAGATCCTTCCGAAAATATATCCCTCGGCTTTCTGATTGTCTGAACTTATCGAATCATCGGTAAAAAAGTAAATTTTGAGCCCGAAGGAGCCCCAGGGTTCCCCGGAAAAATTGAGATATTCAAGATCAATTGGAGTGTTATTTACTTTCAGTTCTGTCTTTCCGATATCAATTATAGAGATCAATTAAATTTCAATCCAAAAGAAAAAGATAAACTACTCTTCATCGTAATCTATATTTAATTTTACTTAGATGGTATCATGCGTAGATTCTTCTTTTCAGAAATATCTTCATCGCCGTTAATTATCGACGCGATTTATGAAGGAGGTGATCAGAACCATGCTGGAGATGATCCAATCTCAAAAATGTTTCCCGGTGTTGGAAATCAGGGAGGATTTAGGATTTCTTATAAGAACAACTCCAGAAAACCAGCATATGTTGTTCTTTATACGAGTGGTAAAGAAATAGAATGGCCAGACTATCTAGATATTGAAACAGGAATGTTTCGCTATTATGGAGATAATCGCAAACCGGGATACCCTCTACATGAAACACCGAAAGGTGGAAATGCTTTACTCCGTGATACCTTCAACCTTCTTTTAGCCACTCCAGATGAACGAAGAAATATTCCTCCGTTTTTTATTCTCGAAAAGGTTGGAGAAGGAAGAAGTGTTCGATTCAGGGGCCTTGCTGCTCCCGGTTCAAAACATTTCCCTCCTGATAACGCTCTGGTGGCAATCTGGAGAACAAAAGAGAATACAAGATTTCAGAATTACGAAGCATACTTTACCATTCTTGATTCGAGTGATGAACCGATTCCAAAAGAATGGCTTCAGGCTTTAAAAAATGAAACCGGCGAAGAGAAAATTTTCGAACCTGATGTTTGGAAAAAATTCATCAATGAAGGTTTACAAGGAATTAAACCTCTTCATGCTCCGAAAATTAAAATTCCATCAAAGAGTGACCAGCTCCCTTCTGATGATTACGGACGTGAACTTCTCTTTACGATATATGATTACTTCAAGGATAATCCCTATAAATTTGAAGCATTCGCAGTAGAACTAGCAAAGATGATTGATAATCATTTTTTTGAATTTGACCTTACTCGACCCTGGCGTGATGGAGGGAGAGATGCTATCGGAAAATATCTTATTGGTCATGAACGCGGTAAATTATTTGTTGAATGTGCTTTAGAAGCTAAATGTTACAATTATGATAATTCTATAGGAATCAAACAAACATCCCGTCTTATATCCCGATTAAGATATCGGCAATTTGGAATTTTAGTGACGACCAGTTTTGTAGATCGTCAAGCATATTTGGAAATTAAAGAGGATGGTCATCCTGTTTTGTTAATCTCTGGTGGAGACATCGTTGATGTATTGAAACGAAATAATATGAATAAAGATGATTTAATTAAATGGTTGGAAAATTTTGAACGATGATACATTTAAAGATTTATAAAAAAAACCTTCCTATAAATCAAAACTGATATTTTACAACCTTTTATACCTCAAAACGGATTTTATAAGTTATATTCATTAGAGATTATTATTCTCCTATAATGCATCAATCACCCCATCTATATCTGAAAATCTTAAGTTGAAAAATGATTGAAATCTCTCAATATCATCTTCTAATTCAAGAACAATTCCAATCCAATTCTTCTCATGGTCTTGAGTTATCACAATTATCCCACCAATTAAATCATCCGAAAAGTATGCTGGATCGGAATTTTCAACTCTTATCATTGCCTGTTTATTACTTTTTAATTCACTTTTTAAAAATGTACACATAATATGATCGGTTTTGTTCAAAAACAAAGAAAACCTTATTTCAAACTGATTTTCTGTCGAATTTAATTTGGATAGGAAAAATGAATCATTCTTTAGAGAAATCGTCATTGTTGGAAAATCTTCATTAAATACTTCTCCGGAAATAAAGCGATAATATCCTCCATATTTTGTGCATAAATCAAATGCAATTTCTGAATTCCGAAGATGTTTGTTAAAAATTGTTGATTTCATAATTAGTTACCTCACTATTTTTATTTCTTCCTTCTTGTTCCTCTTCGTTTCTTTAGTTTTCCTTTACAGTCACATTTCAGAAAGATAATTTTAATATGATAATTACATTGAAAGCATTAGCACGATTGGATCTCGTGATAACTCCTCTTTCATTTAAATTATCTATAAACCAGAGCATTCCATGAACAGGAGCAATATTATGTCCTGTACTAATACTGCATAACCTTCGATAAACAGCTATAATTATGCAACCCGGATGGATAAGAGCATCACATACAAAGAAGATCAACAAGGCTGATTATCTTATGTGTCGGTACCACACGAAACAATCCCACCATTTCAGGACCAATATTTTATCAATTTTTTATCATGAAATAAAAATTCTTAACCGAAAAGAGGAAATTTTTCACTAATATTGTGTTTACCTAACTTGATGAGTAATTTTGCAGAGAAGAGATAATCAGTCCGGGTGGCCTTCCTCCAGGGATGCAACCGGCTGATCTTGGGCATAAGAGCGTTCGGAGAAACCCAATCATAGCTGACCTCTATCACCGGATAGGTTTTATCGAGAAAGCCGGGACCGGAATCGAGCGGATGCGGGAAGGGGCACGGGAATCCGGATGTCCGGAGCCAGTATTTGATGCCGACGGATTTTTCACCGTAACCTTCACACCTATCCAGACCCCTGAAGATGACCGGCACCAAGTGGGCACTAAGAAGGCACTAAGTGGGCACTAAGTGAGGAGAAGTTGGACCTCCTGAAAAATCTTACCAGAGAGAGTACTTTGGTAGAATTAATGGCCGATATGGGAAGAACTGACCGGACGAAATTTAGGAAAAATGTCCTCCTCCCTCTCATCCAGGATGGACTTATTGAACTGACCATCCCGGACAAACCACGAAGCCAGCATCAACGGTACCGGATCACTCCGGTCGGGAAAAAAGCATTGGAAGAGAATCATCAGTAAATAAAAACAAGGAACAAGAATGAGCCAGGGATTATGTGAATCTGACGTAGAAAAAACGGCACTTGACATCTTTCGTGACCTTGGGTACGAGGTCCTCTATGGGTATGAGGTCGCACCCGGAGAACAACGAATTCCTTGTCGTCAACCAGTTCACCATTCAGGAAGGGAAAAACCACCGAAGGCCTGATATCGTCCTTTTCATCAACGGGACTCCGGTGACATGGCTGATCCGAAAGGGGGAGTCCGGGGAGTGATTCCGGGAAAACGGAAGTATTAATTCATAAGCCCAGGTGGGAAATATGAGTAAAATAATAAAGGCCCTTGAAATACCGAAATCCTTCAATACTCCAAAAACAAATTCTCATTTACTAAATTATATAATACACTTTGATATATGATGCAAAAAACCAGTCCGGTGATGTAATGGCAAAAGTTCAAACCAGGGTTATATTCTCTACATTAAAATCCTTAAAACCAAAATTAATGGAACAATATCATATCACCAGGATTGGAGTTTTTGGTTCTGTGATTCATGGAACCCAGACTGAAGAAAGTGATGTTGATGTACTCATAGAATTCTCTGATCCCCCTGGTTTATTCAAATTCATGGAAATCGAAGAGTTACTATCAGATACGCTTAAAATCCCAGTTGATCTGGTTGATGCAGAAGGGATCAAACCCAGACTCAAAAAAAGGATATTATCAGAGGTACAGTATGTCTGAAACCCGTGATCTCGGAGTTTATCTTGACGATATGCTTACTGGAGCAGAAAAAATAACAAATTATGGCAAAGAACTCTCGAGTTAGACTTTATTCAAAAAGAAGAAAAAACAGAGGCAATTCTCTATAACCTTCTCATTTTAGGAGAAGCTGCTAAAGGTATTCCTGAAGATTTTCGGAATAAATATCCGAAATACCCTGGAGAGAAATCACTAGAATGAGGGATAAAATCATTCACCAGTATTGGGATATAAATCAATTGTTGATATGGAAGACAATAACTGAAGAAATTCCTCCGCTTATAATCGGACTAAAATCCATACTTGCCAAGTTAGATAAAGAAGAATAATCTCGGATATTTACCCGGGAAGGAATTCCAGATGCTATCGTTTTGATTTTTATTTCGCCAGTTATCATTGTAAATTATCAATATACCAATTAAACAAATATTTTCACGTTTTTTTAAAACATTGCATTTTCAATTACGACCGCTATATGTTCACTTTACGTTCGCGGTCGTAAACCAAAACTCAAATACGTTCGCGGTCGTAAGTGGACGCAAATTCCAGTCGTGTCATGAACCCTTCCATACATAGGAGGTTCCTTTCCCGACGCCTTCCCTGTTTACCTCTTGGAAAATTTCTGCCAACCGGGGGTTCCGGGGCTTTGGTTCATGAATGAGCAGATTGTCGGGAGTCACTCCTTCAGGGAACCATCCAGGATTGGTGATGAGAAGGTGATCTGATAAAATAATTGGATACGTAACGGGATAGTTTGTTACTGGCAGATTATTATCTGAACTCCTTTTACTGGAAACGAAAAGTAATCCTGTTAATTCAATATCCTGATTATCTAGGACACCGAATCTGTTTATATGAGTCCATCGAAAGTATCCTGGCGAACGATTAAAACAGAGTTAACCGGAATGGATACAGATTCTCTCATATCTCTCATTCATGACCTCTATGCTCTGAATAAGGTGAATAAGGATTTTTTGCAGGGAAGAGTGGGTGGGGAAGCAGCATATGCCACTCTTCATGAGAATGCAGCCAAAAAAATCAGACATGAGTTCTTTCCTGAACGGGGGTTTGGAAAAGTCAAAATTGAGCCGATGAAAACTCGATTTCCGGACTCTGACATCGCAACACCATCCGGAGCAATCCCTCCAAACAGGAGCAACAGATCTGTCACCGGTATCACCCCGATCTCTCCGGTCCCGTCCAGCATCATCCGGATGACATCAGTATCTCCGGGAATGAACCATACAACCCTCTCATACCTGACCAATCTATGGATAATTGAGGTGAGAGGAAATGAAAACTTGATGAATCCTGAAGGATGATACAATAGTATGAGTGAAGCAATAGAAATTCCATCTCCACTCATGGAAAAGATCATAAACCTGAAAATAAGGCCTGAAGAAACTCCGATAGATGTTATCTCTCGTGCCCTGGAAGTCCTGGAAGATGATGATTATATCGATGAAGAGACAGCAGCAGAGATAGAAAAAGGGATTGAAGAATTTAACAGGGGAGTCTTTACTACTGAAGAACAGATGGCGAAAAAGATCGGGCTTTGATGATGTTCTCCCTGGCATTTACCAAACATGCAGAGAGAACATTGGAGAAATGGTAATCCTGGTAGTGGATGTCGGCCATCGTAAAATGATATATCGTAAATATCAGTGAGGATGAGTAAAACCCTACCCTAAATGGCCTCGATTATCACAAAAATATACAAAGTTGTGAAAAATTTTTTTTCGGTGTTTTCTGATGATTCACCTATTTTTTTAAGACAAACAAAGCAGCCTTCTTCTTCGGCCAGTCCCGGATCATCCCCCTGACCTGCCTGGTCAAAACCACATACTCCTGTCCCATCGGCCTGGTCAAAAAAACTCGATTTCCGGACTCTGACATCGCAACACCATCCGGAGCAATCCCTCCAAACAGGAGCAGCAGATCTGTCACCGGTATCACCCCGATCTCTCCGGTCCCGTCCAGCATCATCCGGATTACATCAGTATCTCCGGGAATGAGCCGTCCAACCTTTTCGTACCTGACCAGGGGAGCCTCACGGATTGCAGTAACCGTAAATCCCATTATACCGTCCCCTCAATGTTGTTCCGGTTACTGAACCGTTCACGATGATAACACCGTTCACACAGACCTATCTTAGTATCTTCATCAAACCAGGTAATTGGATGAAGCTTACACAGATGACATCGTCCCAGGGATCGGTCGGTCTGTTTCATCGAATGGAGAGGCAGAACACCAGGAAGAGCCTGAAATGTCATAACCTCCCGTGAGACTGCCTTGCTATAACACCGTTCACAAATCATCCGCCTCTTCTGTCCGGAAGTCGTCCCTCCTCCTTTCTCCCGGTAATGCACCCCTTTCCTGCCACAACAATCACACACCTGATCAGCCATTCTTTCAGACAGATGGAACATATTCGGATTGATGTCCATAATACCGAATTTTTTCTCCTTTTTTCCAATCTCAGCAGGCACAACCTCTGACCTGTGCATACAATGCACATCTATGCACTGGTTATGCACACCCTCATGCATAGATTTAATCAAAGGATCACCCACTTTTTCCGGTAAATCTGAAAAAATTATTGACTTCGGTATGGTGTATGCACAATTCTCAGGTACGTATAAAGATGTTTTTTCACCAAGTGATTCTCTGTACGCACGTGCCGGAGTGTGCATTACTGAAGGTGAATCCGCCATTTCATTCAGATTATCAGAAACAGACTCATTTCCACTTACCGAATCAATGCATTTTGGTGTGCATTGTTCATGCATAGGCGTGCATAGATGCATAGCACCATCTGGATCATCATCATGACCAGAATGAGAATTGTTTTTATCTGATTCATCAAGCCAGCATGAAACACCTGCAGACCAGATCTCATCCAGATCATAATCCCAGGAATAAACCCGGACCCGCTGATATCCCCCGTCTTCCCGGGGTTCTGAACGATCATAAAAGGAGAGTGGAGGACATTTCTCAAGCAGACCGGCATGATCCTCACGACTTGGATTTCCTGACAGGAGCCTTGATACTGTTGACTGTGACCGGCTGATGAGCTTTTGCAGCTCTTTTACCGTAAATTCTGTTTTTCCAGTCGAACGAATGGCATTAACCAACAGCTGTTCGGTCCTGGTCATTTTTGTCATCTGTCCTCCACAATCACCATTTAACAAAAGATAGATCTCCCTGGCTTTTTCAAAATCCTGTATCTCTGCCTGAACTTCTATTATTGTGCCAATCTCAATCCGTTCCCGCTGGTACTGGAACAACAGGGCAATTGACCGGACCAGGTCTAAGAGCATAGAAGAATTCCGACGGTTTTTCGAGTTGGTAAACCGAATCCTCCTCGCAAAAGGTATTCTAACCGAGACTGATGCCAGATGATCCCAGAGAGCCCGACAAATTCTCATCTCCCGGGATATGGTCACACAGGGGGATGCCGGTCGTGCAGCTTCGTCAAGTTCACGGGCAAGAACCAGATCATCCTGAATCTGGCTGTCGTCAATCCATACGGTAAGCATCCGGTTCCAGACCTGATCGTCCCCGGTTCCTTCTTTTTTTGCTATCCACCACAGGCATCGTTCAGGAATTACTTTCGTCAGACTGTTCCGGTCCTTGTCAAGGGTCCGGTAGATAAACGGTTTTTTAAACGACGTGGTTACGCCTTTGAGTGTCTCCTGAAGTGAGAATGAGAGTGAAACGTCATCAAGACAGATAACAGACCCTTTCCGCAGGTTATTCTGGTAAAAGAGGGCCTTATCAGTAAGACGACCACCAAGGCAGTACTCCTGAGGGATGAGATCCATCATGCTCTCAAATGCATGGGATTTTCCTTTTCCGGACTCCCCGGTGACGAGAACATGCAGTCCTTTTGAATTTATGACCGCCCGGGATGCAAGAGACATGAGCAGGCATTGTGCCACAATCTCGTCTCCTTCATGTGCCAGGGCAAAGGTATCCAGGATATATCTGATGGGATCTCCTGTTTTTAGTATCCTGAGCGTTTCATCACGGATATCCTGGTCTTTTTCATCCCCTGATCCAAGATCAAATGGTTCCATTCCAGGTATGGCCGGGTCTCCATCTTGTTGCAGATTCATGCCATCCCGTTCTGCTTTTGCCCGGGCACGTTTTTTTATTCCCTGCTTTATTCGTTCTTCATACCGGCGTTCTTTTCCTGATCCGTCAAACCGTTCCCGAAGTTCATGCCACCGCTGGGAATTTCCCCCACAGGATGAGTGGTGACATCCGGCAAATATACCTCCGTTAGCAAACTGAATGGCATACGCACCGTCTTTGTGGGCGGACGAGAACGGGCATTCGTCAAAGACAAAGAGCCGGCCTGCATGATAGGGTTTTTCGGAATATGAAAGTCCGTGACGGGTGAGCCATTCGGCGAGATCAATGACTCCTGATATCCCTGACTGCCTGGATGGTTCTGATAGCCCCGGTGTTCCTGACCGGCTTATTCCGGGCTTTTCTACCTGATCCGGCTCCATACAAAGAGATGCAAGAGCCATGAGACAGGGAACAGAGACTGGTTCGATGGAGTCCGGATGGGTGATAATGTGTGAGATCCGGTGTGGCCGTTCAATAGTATGGTCACCTTTTCTGGACCGTGTGCCATAGAGTTTCCATATCCGGGCAGGGTTTGCAACCGCTGTGTCGATTGCAGACTGATCATCAGAGAAGATCTGGTCAAGGGTTTTGAGACAATCCCTGATAAGCAGGGTATTTTCCTGATCTGCAGGGAGATCTATCTGATAGAGGAGATGTGCCCCGTTTCCGGAGTCTGCATGGATGGGATCCGGCCATCCCATTTCTGTGAGATATGCCTTGATAACTGCTGCTTTTTTGAGTGCAGCGGTGTGTTCCTCATCTGAAGAGGAGATCCCTGCCGGCCTTCTTGGATCGATGTCTATGGGAAGCCAGGATCGGCGGATGATATCTCCGTCTGCTGTCTGTGGTTCTTTTTGTCCGGCTTTTTTGATCCGGTTGGCACACCGTGAGAGAAGAACGGGGTTTACCCGGTTCAATGTGATGTATATCCCTGAAATGCCCGGAGTGGTGTCAAGAATTGCTGCATCCCTGGCTAATTTGTCATGATCGGTGTAGTATCCATAGTGGGTCCGGTCTCCAAGTGCCCGGAGCTCTACAACAGATCCTTCCTGAAAGAGGAGGGAGAGGGCCATCCGGATGGATTCTTCCGGTTTCATGGCTGGACCTCATCTGTGACAGAATGAGAATCCAGCTTGCTCCTGATCTGCCAAACAAACGAGGAGGGCTGGACAGCCTGTGTTTTACTCCAGATGGTAAATGTCCGGTTCATTACACAGGATATTATCCGGCGTCTGCCTATCCTGGTCCTGGTGGATAATTGTGGATAGAGTTCTGGTCTGGCCTGTATCTCTTCTTCTATCCGCTGACGGGAGATGAGGGTGTCATCGGGCCTGACTGCCGCAAAGACTGCTGATATGACCTCCATCTGTAACATGGACGACATGTTCAGGCCTCCCTGATGCATATCGCTCCTCCGGGAACAATGTCATACCGTGACCTTCCACCTGGATGATAAAGCCAGAGTTCAGTTTTACCTGGTATCATCCGGTTCTGAACCAGGGCAGAGATTTTCAGTATCTCTTCATGGCAGGACCTGATGTTTTTTGTCCGGGAGGTTCTGATTATGAGACCGAGGATATTTTCCCGGTTCCAGGCGATGAGGTCAAAGATCCGGTCCTTTCCGCAACACCGATCGGTAAGATAGCCCCGGTTTTTGAGATCGCTGATAGCAAACCAGATGGCACACCGGCTGGCTTTGGTGTCATATGACATGACAACCTCCGTTTTTCCTCGGGGGAAATGATAATATCCGTATAAATCTATAGCTTAGAACTGCCCCTGCCCTGATCGTCATGCCTCCAAGCTGGATGATTGAGCGGGGGTACTCTCTTTTGATTCGTTTTCCACGTCGCATGGTCTACTCCATATTCACTCTCTGATTTTTGTGTGTTTTTTCGAGGATGTATGAATCCGGTTCTCTTCTGCCCGTTCATCAGGGTTTTTTTGACATGAGATAGAATTGGCTGCTTGTGTTGTCATTGGAAAATCCCCTGGTGATTCCGGGTCTTCTGAGAGGGTTTGCCAGTACTGATACATCCTGTTTTGCATCGTGTCCTGGATATACCGGGTGCAGCAGGAGAGGTATCCAGAATAATCGCTATGTGGGAGTGATTTGTCCCACAGAGCGGCATTAGGTGTGTTTCGTGAGGAGGAACGATCCTCCATTCATGGTTACATGAGGTAGTATATGAATTTCAGGGGTGCAGGGTGAAAGTGAAAAGGTGGGACGAATGGAAGGCTTTATGATATGGATTTGGGGGATTGGAAGACGTGGTGAGAGATTTTTATCTATGGAGACTTCGTGTTCTATTTAAATAAAACTGATACGGATTTCATTGATCAGGTATGGAGCAGAACCAGGGGAGCAGGGAGGGACGGGCTGAGTCATGTGGGTACCCTATATGAAATGAAGAAGAGGCAAAATGACCTCCATATGGATTTTATATTGTATACAAACAGAGGTACCCCTTTTTGCATGGCAAATTTTTTAATAATATGATGCTTTAACAGGGGTTCATAGTCAGCAGATATGGCTGATCATTCATAAGGTGAGAAATGATGAAAAGCAACAGGATGAAAATAAAAATTTTTACTCTGATCATTTTACTTTCTAGCATGTGTATTCCACTGGTTTTTGCAGAATGCTCAGAGAAATGGACAAATGGAAATATTTATACAGTGGAGAATGATCCAATTAATCCGACTGAGGTTACCTTCGATTCTCAGGTACATATTTGTACAATAACCAATTATCATTGGAATTATGGTATGGGAACTGAAAAAACGGGTAAGATTTCGCTTGTAAATACTGATGACGGTACGACATACGGACCTTGGAAAACAACAGGTAAACCAGGCCAGGGAGGTGTGAAAAATGCATACTGGTTCGCCACAGTAAATGAAGATATCAGTCAGGGAATGTACCAGGTAAAAGATTCTGATGAAAGTACATGGGCAAATAATGAAGATTCGGACTTTTGTGGTATGACTGAAATTCATTACGATATTTCTAAATCATCAAAGAAAACTGTTGGGTGCTCATGGACCGGATCATGGCCTGGTGCACCGCAGTTTTTCGGAGGAGCAATTTCTCTGACCCAGTCTGGTAATTCTGTGAAGGGTACATATCCTCTGAATGATGGGAAGATTACCGGAACAATTTCAGGCAATATCATGAGTGGGACATGGAAAGAAGGAGCGAAGTCCGGACCGATAGAATTCACGTTGTTGTCAGACTGTAAATCGATAAAAGGGAGGGTGAGTGGATCTTCTGGTGGCGAGATGACCTATCATTTTGAACTTGAAAAATCATAATTCTCTTTTTTTCTGATGGAGTCGAATTCCTTCTTTCATAAGGATGGAATGACCGCCTTCAATATGGTTTATTATCCATCCGGTTCGTTTAAGGGCAGCGATATGGAGATCCCCTAATGCCCTAAACACATTTCAGCTCACCGCCAGAACTCCATGTTACCGATTCTGGTTCAGGATGATAGATTATTGCCCCGGTGAGAAACATCCAAAACAAATAATATCGAGGTATAAAGGTGATAATGAAGGATAAGAAAAGAATGATAAAAATTTCACCCTGAAGATATATCTATGATCATCGCCTTATTTCAGGGCCTACTATCTTTTATAAATATTCTTCCTTAAGCCAACTTGTATTACAACTATTACTAACACTTCATCTTTGAATGTTAGATATGCCCGAAAATCCCCAATCCTGTACCGATAAACCCTGCCGTTATATTTTCCCTCAACTTTATCCAGATATTTTCGAGGATTGGAGACCGTTTCAAGAAAGAATATTTTATCTTTTATTCTTTGAGCCACATCATTAGGAAGTCGTTTTAGATCATCTTCTGCATCCTCTGAAAAGTCCACGACATAGGGCAATCAGATCCCCATCTCTTGTGCGATATCACGGAGGGGTCTGTGTCTGCCGGCATCTACATCCTCGAGCCCTTTCAGGATCCTCTGATTTGTTTCCTCATCTATCTCATCTGCATCGTCGTAGTAATCAAGAAGCCTGATTATCACATCTATTGGTTTCTCATCGGGCTGGATTTTTAACCTTTCAATCCGCTGCATCAGAGGAAAGGGGATTTCTATTGATTCACTCATATGATTTCTTCTCCTCCTGATTGCATCTTTCTTCGTACCTAAATATATATTCATTTCGAATAGCTAATTCTTCAAACTGGATCAGTTCCTGACCAATAATCTGTATATCTGTACACCGGATATTATCCGCCTTATATTGGCTTTTCGCCTGTTTGCTCATGAGGAAATCCCAATTGGTCCCGTAACCTGTATCTTCTGCACTCCCGGACCGGATGACATCATTCTTGACAACGAATATGCTTATGCCAGGTATGACACGTATCCAGTCTCCCCCCGCCACCTGCTCATAATCCCAAAACGGCACATCTCCTCTATCTTTCATGCAACAGAAGAAGAGATTACTGCTCTCTAGGAGCTAGTCCGGGATGCAAAAGGTTTTCTGGACTGGAATTATTCTCCGGACGGGTATAATATCGGGATAAACGACGGTATACCGGCAGGAAAGACGGTAATGCACCTGCATATCCATAACATCCCCCGGTATTCCGGAGACATGGCAGATCCGAAAGGAGGGGGCAGGGGAGTAATTCCGGAGAAGCAGAAGTATTGAAGAGAAATGAGATGAGAAAACGAATAGTTCCTATGAAAATCCTTACGGTTCTTAAAAATACCCCCATAAAATAATTATTTGATAAATCATAAAACTTGAGGATCTGGTGCTTGATTAGGATGTCCCGCTTTAGCAATTATATTCCATGAAAACCTATGTAAAATTGCAAATGGACTATGTATATTCGGTTTTCATGAGTTAAGCATGAGGCAAAGCCTCATGGGCGTTTTTAATTAATTTTCCAAAATAAACCATATATTCTTAATGAGGTAAAAGACAATGAGGGTTTTAAGCCGGTCCGTTTCATGTCCCTTCCCTTCAGCCATCTCAATGACCGTGTGAAAAACTGTTCCCCTCTAAAAGAACAATGTATCCATCGTCGTTATCCGGATTACAAACCAAATTTTAACCTGATCGAACAGGACTCATATGTTTAAAGAAAACTATGATGGAACTTGAAATCACCCAGAATCAGGGGCTGCTTCACCGGATCCATAAACAAGATGACCGTAGATAAGGTTCGGAGAGATTCATATATTTCACGGACCGGTCAGTCCTCGGGACCATCCCGTCACGGGAAAGGCAATTCTGTTCCAGGGCACAGAGATACCGGGTGGCTGGAGCAATCCACCCATCCCTATCATTCAAATCCCCCGGTTCCAGCACAGCGTGGACTCTTATCGAAAAGAGATGACTGACAGCATGGCAATCTATTATCAATATGCAGGAGATATACTCATGGTATACCTGTTATTCATACAGAGAGGAAGAGAGGAGATCCAAAATGGATGTAATAAAGGAGATCAATACGGTGCTTCCAATCCTGAAAAGAAGATTTGGGATATCGCGGATTGGTGTGTTTGGTTCATATAGTACAGGTACCGCATCTCCTGAAAGCGATATTGACATCCTCGTCACCTTTCAGGAAGGACAGGAGACCTTTGATAATTACATGGATTTAAAATTTTTTCTTGAAGACTCATTCAATAAAAAAGTGGATCTTGTCATTGAAGATAGCATAAAAACCCGGATAAAAGAAAGAATCATACGGGAAACAGTATTTGCATGAGAGACTGGATTCTTTTTGTGGAAGATATTTTTCATGCATGCGGTGATATCGAATCCTATGTAAAGGATCTCACATATGAATCATTTCTTGATGATAAACGGACACGGGATGCAACGGTTCATAATTTACTTATTATCGGTGAGTCAGTCAAACACATCCCTTCTGATATTCTAGACTCATACCCGGATATAGAATGGCGAAAGATCGCTGGTTTAAGGGATATTATTGCTCATTCATATTTTAATATAAAACCTTCAATCCTCTGGAATATAATCGTAAGCAAGATCCATCCCTTGAAAAATGTTGCAGAGTCTATTCTTTCTGAACAAGCAGAAGAGGCATGAATACTGGGGGGCAAGTATTGGTGTCTTTGCGGTTATATTAAATAATGAAGTATCAATAATGGCTAAAATTTTTTCAATTATGTTTTCCTTACGCATCAGGTTGAAACGTATGCCTGCATAACATGTTGATATCTTATTTGCGTTCATCGCTCCCATTGCCTTACGTTTGAGCCATGAACCCTGGTTTTCATAATATTTCAGATTAATAAACATCTTTCCCTGAAAATATTGGATTCAATTTCATTATTAAGGAAGGATCAGACAATATTAGGATGATATCTGCTCCAGAATACAATAAGATAGAGATAACATAACTCCAAGTCGGGTTATATAATGGGGTTTTGTAGAGCGACGTTATGTGGGATCGTGAGATCATGTCCATCTTAAACTCAAAAATTCTGAATTATATGGAAGCACAGGCAGCCCGGTACTCCCTGATATCAACCTGAACACCAGACTCGACATCATGTTCAGCAATCGACAAGACGGTATCAGTAATCTCTTCATTCAGATATTCTTCGCCACAGGTGTTACAAACCATGGCTGGGACCTGTCTGATTACCACGGTTGTAGGTCCTCGTTCTAATGTGACAGTAATAGTGCCTGGTTCACAAATTCCACGTTTACAAATTGCACATTTCATACTCTCCTCCGGTGTTCACTATCCCATACTTGAGCATACGGTTCATATACAGTAATACCATGAATTATAGAACCTCGTGATCACTTCGATAGGTTTCTCATCAGGCCTATTTTTTAAATGTTCAATCAGATGCATCACGGGGTCCGGGATCTCCACTGCTTCACCCATTATTTCATCTTCCTTCTGACTTCATCAACTTTTCAATAGAACCGAAATTATGGATTCTTTATATCCAGAGGAGTACTCCCACAAAAATAACATGATCCGTCACACCAGGCATAGTTTTAGCTCCTGATAAGTAAAAGGAGATTGAATAGAGAATATATTCTGTTTGGTTCATCTCTCACCAGAACACGGGATTACAGTACCGGGAACTGGAACGATGTTGCATTCTCCGGACGGGTATAATATCGGGATAAACGACGGTATACCGGCAAGAAAGACGGTAATACACCTGCATATCCATATCATCCCCCGGTATTCCGGAGACATGGTAGATCCAGAGGGAGGAGTCAGAGGGGTAATTCCGGAGAAGCAGAAGTATTGAAGAGAAATTAAATTAAACCCGAATTATAGGAATTCTTCAAACTCTTCAAATGAGATACCTGCTAATTTCAGGGCATGCCGAATAGTACCTGGGGCCAGTTCCTCATGCATCGGAATCACGGTTCCAACTTATCCCTCCGGGGTATTTTTGGAAAGTCGTACATGACTCCCTTTCCTTCCTGAAATTACAAATCCAAAATGTTTACATAGTATTTTGATAGCTGATGCACCCGAAATTGGTTTATTGGGCGGCAATCGATGCTACCTCAAAAGTTGTTATTAAACTCCGTGAATGATGAGGAGCAGGAAATTCTTCAAGATAAAGTTCCGTTGCTTCTTTGAGATTTGTAATAGCCTCTTCTATACTCTTTCCCTGGCTTACAGTACCAGTTTCCGGGCATAATGCAACAAAGAATTCCCCTTCCTGATGAATTATTGCAGTAAATGTATCCATGATATACCTCCTAAAGGTGAGACGATTATAATAAACCTGTAATGGGTACCCAATTCTCTATTAATTATATCTTTTTAATCTGAGCATAAATTATTTCTCTTTATTTTCATTTTTATGAAGAGCAAATATTTTTTGATATCAAAGGATATCCTGTATATCCATATCATCCCCCGGTATTCCGGAGACATGGCAGATCCGAAAGGAGGGGGCAGGGGCGTAATTCCGGAAAAACAGAAGTATTGATCCATAAGCCATGGCGGGATACATGAACTGAATAATAAAAGCCATTGAAATACCGAAATCCTTCAATACTCCAAAAAAAATTCATTTAACTAAATCATTACATTAAATTTGATTCATGATGCAAAAATTCAGTCAGGTGATATAATGACGAAAGTCCAACCAGAGTGCTATTCTCTACATAAAAATCCTTAAAGCTCAAATTAATGGAACAATATCATATCACCAGTATTGGGGTATAAATCAATTGTTGATATGGAAAACAATTACTGAAGAAATTCTTCCATTGATCGTTGTATTAAAATACATACTTGCCAGGGTGGATAAAAAAGAATAATCTGATTTGTTAATACCAGTCTCCCCAGGCCACTTGCCTGTAATCCCAAAACTGACCCTCCCTCTCCCATCTCCCTAACATCCCCCCATTGTGCCCAATAATCTCATCTTACTACCCGATTTCATGCAACCCCCATCCGGATACCCGATACCCGAAATACATGACCGGAAAAGAACTGGACCGGCTCTGTGAGTGGGCTAACCTGTGAAAGAACGGTTTTGGTGGATGGTGGCTTCGTCGGCAGATCCTTCTCGAATTGATTAAAATTCAGTAAATCCAGTGCAGATATCATATCCCGGACAGTCCAGGGGACATTTTTCAGAGAATTTATCCCTCCCTGATTCCAGGAATAGTGCTCTGATAATTTCAATCCACCGGATACGAAGTTCATCATGTTCCACTCCCAGGATAATCATCATTCGCATTCCGTTAAAGATTGATAAAAGAGCGATAGCGAGAGTTCGTGGATCGGTTGTAGATGTAATGTATCCCTTTTTTTGTTGTTCTGCGATGGTTTTTGTGGATTCTTCGATTCCTATTTTCATTCGTTCTATGGAATAATTTCCGATTTCAGGTTCATATTTGGTCATCCCAATGAGTTCCAGGAGTAATGCATGTTCATTGCTTTCAGATGACATCATCTGATCGAAAACAGTTATCCATGTGGCGATGGGGCATTTATTAGATTTCTGTGGTGACTGAATCCGGCGGTATTCTCCCTGAAGGATTTTTGCACTCTCAAGAATCAACTCATTTTTATTTTTGAAATAGCGGTATAAGGCAGGTTTGGTGACGTTCAGGTGTTTTGCGATATCGTCCATGGTAGTTCTGCAATATCCTTTTTGGTACATTACCTCCAGACCTGCGTTCACGATTCTATTTTTTGCTTCCTTCCGGTACTCCGGGACCATTTTTGACGTAAAATCAACCTCCTAATAATATATGCGTCTTAAGTATATCTCGATTACCTGTAAAATACAGAAGTTACTAAAGGGTAACTTATTTTAATAATTAGTAAGATAGTGAATAATAGACTATTCGAATAAAGATCGGCAGAATGGAGAAATCTGCCAGATTGTAATTTCATAATCCGGATAGTAGGTCTAATTAAAAAAAGGGCTAATATGACATCCGATACAAAGAACAAACGACTGATTGCCTTTACAGGCGGACAGATACTGACGATGGATCCTCAAAATAATAATGCAGAAACGGTTGTTATCAGGGGGAACAGAATTATTGACATCGGTGATGCGGAGATCTGTAATCAATATCCTGATGTTGATATTGTCAATTTGGACGGGCGGACTCTTTTACCCGGTTTTATAGATTCACACAATCATCTATCCTCATTTGCCTGTTTCTTTCCGAACTGGGTAAATCTCTTCGGTCTTATGACAAAAGAGGAGATTCTTGGTGCATTGAAAAAACATGCTCAAATGAATCCAGGAAATGGATGGATAGTCGGGTTTGGATGGTTTGATGGAAAATCAGGGGGAATAGATCTAAACCGGTTTGATCTTGATGAAACTGGTTTTGTTCGTCCTGTCCTTCTTATCCAGGCTACATTTCATATGAGTGTAACAAACAGTCTGGGACTGGAGATGGCTGGTATTGACTCCGCTACACCAAATCCCCGGTGTGGAACTATTATTCGGGATCGTGATGGAAAACCAACCGGAGTTCTGATAGAGAACGCTCAGAGTTCTGTATTCAATCTGACCATGAACACTGAAATCGGGGAGCATGCTGAACTTATCAGGGCCCGGGCTTTAGAACTTCTCTCATTTGGAATTACTGCAATTCATGATCCCGGTGTCACATTAAAAGCTGCAGAGGCGTATCGTTTTCTGTATAATCGGGAAAACTTGCCGGTATCAGTGCTCATGATGCCTCATGGAGCGACAATTCTCGATAATGATCCTGGTATGTGGCTCGAAGGTCCGAAAACCGGAAGTGGTGATGAACATCTCCGCATAGGTCCGGTCAAGATCTTTGCTGATGGAGCAACACCGGAAACTGTTGCATATGATATGGTTATCCGGGGACAAACGATGAAAAGCGGTTCCTTCCGAGATGATTTTCGCGGGATATTATATGATGCAACCAGAAAGGGATTTCGTGTTTGTGTCCATTCTTTTGGAAATGCTACCACTGATGCGGTTCTTGATGCTTTTGAAGAAGCAAAGAAATATGCCCCTCCGGAATTTGAAATAAGACCTCGTCTTGAGCATGTGACGTTAATTTCAGATTCACAGATCCGCCGTCTTGCAGTAATGGGTGGATGTGTCTCTATTCAGCCTCAATTCCTTATGCGAGCTGCAAATTTCTCCCGTGCACCGGTGGAAAATGCGAAGTGGCTGCCATATGCCGATCTTTTTAAATCAGGAGTGTGTGTTGCCGCATCAAGTGATGATCCCGGTGGATTCATGGATGCACGGGATCCGTTGAAGGGTGCTGTGATGGGATCTACGATGAGTAATGGTGATGGAAACACCGTATTTCCGGATCAAGTTCTTCCCTTTCAGCGGTGGCTGTGGTTTTATACTGCCGGAAGTGCGTATGCCGGAGGGCAGGAACACGAACGAGGAATGCTTAAAAAAGGACTGGTTGCTGATCTCGTAATCCTCAAAGGGGCACTTGATCCCGAAAATCCCCCGGTGGTTGATGAGACCTACAAAGATGGCAGGTTGGTATTCAAGCACCAAAATGAGGTTAATGTATGAATCATGGGGAGAATCCGAATTTCCAGGCAAAGGAGGATGAGAATGAGTGGAATATCCGTATTAAGGGGATTGTCTTTGGCCTTATTCCGGTTGTCATCATGGGAGGGGTACTTTTTGGTTCATCCGGTACGCTGTTCTGGCCGATGGCATGGGTTATCCTTGGTACGTTATTCCTGGCTACAACGCTTGTAACACTTTTTTGCAGCCCTGATCTGATTACTGAGCGGATGGTGAAAAAACCCGGAGTAATGAAATGGGATTCTTATCTGGTAACAGTGATGAATGTAATGGGTTTTTTAACGCTATTTGTTGCAGGACTGGATATGAGGTTTAACTGGACCGGAGAAATGGTATTCTCTATACAGATTGTGGCGTTATGTTTCTTTTTATCCGGATACCTGATATTTTCATGGGCCATGTTGTCGAACCGGTTTTTTTCAACCGTTGTTCGAATCCAGGAGGAGAAGGGTCATTATGCCATCATGTCCGGTCCGTACCGGTTTATAAGACATCCCGGCTATATGGGCTTTATTCTTATTGTTCTTGCCCAGCCCCTGATGCTAGGATCTTTATGGGCATTATTCCCCGGAGTAGTCACCGCAGCACTTTTTGTTGTGAGAACCAGGAAGGAGGATGATGTACTGGTATCAGAACTGAATGGATACTCTATGTATATTCAGGAAGTGAAGTATCGCCTTATTCCGGGGATTTGGTGAGAATATTAGGTATTTGTAAATTCATCTATCCGGGATGATATGATGGCTTCCTGCATGATAAGCGGGGTGAGGAGGAGATCCGGGTTTTTTTGCTCCGGAAAAGCCTGTCAAACAGAGCCAGGGCTGCATTTGCAGCACCAATGAGAGGAATAAGACTAATCCGATCAATGTCTGATGGGGGTAAGGGTTCTGGTCTCATGAATGGGTGGTATTTGTGGGTCACATGATAAGGATCTGGTACCAACAACATATCCGGTATTTTATAATAAATGTCAAGATCGTTTACAGTTACTTTTGGCATAATTTACCTTCCTATCACTTTTTCATTTACTTTTTCAGGAAATCCCAGGAACTCTAGCGCACGGTTCCGGATTCGGATCATTTCTGGTTCAGGAGAAATCCCTGTTTTTGCCGGTGGATCGACATACGTAAGAGTAAACGTCATCCGATCATCAGTCCCGATTCCACCCATCACAAGTGGATTAATCTCGCTGGCTGAAGGAAGAAATACCAGACGTTCAAGGTTGAGTTCATCGTTAGATTCTGGAATTTCTATTTTTCCGAGGTTTGATGGTATGAATCCCGGAATCATATTCTGAAAATTCCTGTTTAATGTCATTGCGATATTTCCTGAATCCTGTATGAACCTTCGAAATATTTCGGTTTGGGAGTAAGCTTTTGGGGCCAGGTCAGAAAATGGAGCAAATGCGGCCATTGCATCAAGGAGAGAATGATCAAATGGAGGCATATCGAGTCCTGACGGGTCTGGATTTTTAAGAAGCAGATGAATTGCTTTGTTTAATATAACGGTGTTTTCCCAGAATGTTTTTTTTATTTGGTAGGAAAAAGGTAATCGGAGAGATCCAACGCAAAAGCAGAAAACATCACCAATGGGTGGTTCGGATCGTCTTCTTATATCAAATGGCACCATGATCGCCTGTTGCCGGGAAGAAAATTCACCGATTATCTCCTGGTATGCTCCCAAAAAGGCTGATGATACTGCTGATCCGACTGTTACCTGGTGTTCCCTGCATTTTTCCAGCAGCCTGACAGATTCATCCTTGTCAAATTCCATCATTACAATACCTGGGCTGCGGTTTTTCCAGTATTCTTCGTATAGAGTTGAATATTCTTCAGGACCGAAATGATATGGATTTTTCCTCCACTTCCGGTTCGCATGAAATGCAAAAAGATTGGTAATCATCCCTTTGAGGTTCCGTCTTGGTTTCAGAAGATCCTGGGAGACAGGAGGTACTATTACCTGGATTTTTCCTTCAGGTTTTCCATATCTACACAATATCTCTTTTATCAGGCCGGCAAGAGCCATCCCATCACAAATACTGTGGTTACAGAATACAAGAAAGTCGGATTCTTCTTCTGATTGGAGCAGCACGTACTTTATCAACGGTCCTTTCCCGATATCAAAGGGAATTCGTGCTTCATTCTTCAGTTCATCAACCCACTGATCCTTTGATATCCGGGGAATTATTCTGAGCGAAATTCCAGGTACAGAATCTGAAGAAAACCAGGCTTCGTGCTGCTTGTCGAAAATAACTTTTGCATCAAGAAGTGGATGAATCCGTGTCACCGTTGAGAGTGCCTGATTAAATTTATCTATGTCGATTTTTCCCCGGATCCGGGCCGCCATCATGACGGTACATGCAGGACTCATAAAAAATACCCGTTCACAACCGGTCATTTTACGTATACAGCCTGGGATATTATCCGGATTTGAACAAGTATTCATAAATAACCTCTTTCTGGTTTGATGGTTTGATTTGTTCTCTTTACAATATGGATTAAAAATCCGGTAAATGACGTCACTGGATTGTTTTGGTACTTATAATTGGCCATATTATTCATCCGTTTCATAATTTTTTGATAGCATTCGCTCATTCTACAGTAATTTTGAATTCAGGAATTAGTTCAAATCCGAAAAGGCTGCTTACATGTCCATGTCAGGTTAAAGTGATATTAGCTATTTTTCCCACAGTGATTGATTGAAGGCTCAATGAATGTAAGAAAATTATCAACCAGTTGTTCATATCCAATTCCTGCCATTTGAAATCCTTTTTCCCAAATTGGATGAGGTGACACCACAGAAATGCTGATGAGCGAGATGTAGATCCCTAATAGTATTGGATCCAAATCTTTTCTGATGGATCCATCATCCATCCCTTTTCTAATTGCATTATGTTGCCATCTGTTAAATTCTACAGCATTTTGAGCCAAAATCTGATCATATGCCTCATCCAGCCGTGAGTAAATAACCGGACCATATGTGCAGGACATGGTATTATAATCACGGTGGTTTTTCGTAAATTCGACCAGGAATTTAATCATCGTCCTTATCTGGTCTCCACCCGTTGCAGTTGCATCGATTTTTTCCATTAACTGTCGATGATACTCTCTGTGTACCCGAGAGACTATCTCAAAATATAGGGAATCTTTGTTTTTGAAAAGTAAGTAGAGAGAACCTTTTGAAATTTCAACCGCTTCTGCGATCTCATCCATACTAACATTGTCAAAACCTTTTTCGTAGAAGAGTTTCTCTGCTACATCAATGATTTCTACACGGCGTTGCTCTCTTTCTCGTTGTCTTCGGTCAGCAGTTGCCATAGTTCATCGTATGTGACTTCTGGTCATATGCTGACTGAAAGTCACAAAAATACTTTGAGTCAATATCTTATATTCCTTTGCACGGGTCATAAGGGGCTTTATTATGTATCAAGATGGTCTTCTGGATAGATTATGGTGAACTGCCAAAGATTATAGAATAATCGAAGTGAAACACAGGTTATTCTTAATCCTGGACTCTAAATGCACTTATAATTACATCATAACAATTTTTAAATACCCAGAAAGTTATCTATTATTCGATAGATCACATCCGGAGGAATTTTTTATCAAACTGGAACATAATACAGCCTCTTTCATCCCACCAGTCACAACCCTTACAGAACTCATGATTCCGGGTACACTTTTTCCCCACATTCTCAAATGGACAATTCTCCCTTTTTTTACAGACAAAACAACATGTCCCTGTAGGTCTTCCTGCAATATAATCCGGATTGATAAAAGAATTATAATTCAATGAATTGTCACCTCGACGAAAGAGAGAAGGTTACAGACATTCCGGTCCCCGCATTTCCCGTTGAAGTATATTTTTTTGTACTCTTCACTGGTGATGATTCTTGGATTCGCAAATTTCCATTGACAGAGAAAATCTATCTCCTGATTGTCGGGAATCCCGAATTTGAGAGGTTCACCCATCATACGGGTAAATGATGTAATATTTTTCGCGATTTCATCAGGATTTGTTCCATTAATTACCGACTCAGGGTAATAATCGAAGATCATTTTGCTCCCTGTCCTGGTGCTGGAAGAGATAAATGAAAAGATATCATAGATTATTTCCGGAGGCAGGTACATGGAAAGCCCCTCAAGGACAAAGAGGGTCTTTTTATAATCGCAATATCCGGAAGAGAACAAACTATCCTTAAGTTTTTGTGTCTCAAGATCAACAGGGACATATCTCACATTTTCAGGTAATTTACCGTAAAATTCGATTATTTTTTCCTTTTTATAACATTGAGTTTCCTGATGATCAACTTCGAATATGGTGATCTCTGATTGAAGTTCTTTGATTCTCAATGCACGTGTGTCATAACCCGCTCCAAGAAAGACAAATTGAGTACATCCAGAGACAGCACAGTTTTCTACAAGATCATCAAAATACCTCACCCTGGCACGAATGGAATTTCCAAGACCGGGAAACATCTGTTCCATTTCTTCAAGTTTTTTTTCAGCTTCCTTTGGATGTTCAGCTGCATACTTTAATATCTCTGGATTAACGAAATGGATAGCATAGGGATCATAAAATATCCGCTCATTTTCCGGTAGCATTGATTCAGCAACGCGATGCATGGCAATTCCTTCTGCCATTTTGCTAGGGCTTTTTTTTATCATGTGAATATCACTCTTTTTTCAAGAAATTCCAGGTCTTTGTTACTATCGGGGAGACATTTCCTCTGGTTCATGGGTAAATGATGATTATCTACATACCTTTCTGAGGCAGTTTCTCTTCCAGTTGAGAAGGATTCTTTGATTATCGTCATCATTTCACACTTCTCATTTTTACAGTAAATATGTACAGAAATATTACATCCTGAATAGTAACATTATCTGTATATATTTTACATACTATTTGGTATGTATTAATGCCATCGGTATGGATCTTATTCTTCCCTATAGTTTTTTCACTCTGTCAGGTGCATATCTTATAGAAAGAATGCCTAAAGTAGTCCCTGAATATAAAGAAGAAGCAAAAAGACGAATTATTGATGCTGCGATGGAAGTGATAGCAGAACGGGGATGCGATCAATTAACTTTTGACTACGTAGCAGAAAAGATCGGGGTTACCAAAGGGGCAGTTTACTGGTATTTCAAAACAAAGGATGAATTGATAACGGCCGTTATGAAAAAATTTCAAAGTGAATTTGAACGTATCAATTTTGATTCTTTTTATAATCGTCCGATTGACGAGATGTTCTTGCAAATATTTAATAAATTTTCTCTTACTGATCACCGGCAAAGAGCGGTATTTTTTGAAATGTTTGCAATGGCTGTACGGAATCTGGAACTTCGGCGTTCGACACGTGACTATTATGCCAGCCTGATTACTACCTTCGAGGATGCTGTTAAAAAAGAACAAAAACAGAACCCAAAACGTAATCAGATGGACTCCCATAAAGTGGCGCTTCTTATGGTGGCTCTTTATTCCGGGCTGCAGAATTTTGAACTGGTCTGGATGTGTCAGGATGAGATGAAAGAACTCTGGCTTGATGGAATTCGTCTTCTGTTTAATCCTCTGGATGATGAAATATCAGACATGAAAAAGAAATCAGATAAGAAAACCAATGAGAAAAAAACATAAAAATCTCAATCTGCAAGACACTTATATCCTATTCCGCTGGTTAATGGAACCATGAGAAGTGATATCACAATTATTAAGACTCCGGCTCCTATCAGATGGTAATGCCGGAAAGAGTCTATTTTTCTTGAGAAAAAATGCTGAAAAACCGGAGTTGAAATAACCGTTACTAAGATGATACGTCCGATCTCGGATGATGAGATGTCAATATCCGAATAGAATCTCTATTTTCTAGAAAATTTACATCTGTCAATAATTACCTATACAATTGTATTTTTATTCACGGAACATATTCAATGAGAGAAATATGACTCCATCCATCCCTCTGCAGCAAACCGCCAGACTTATCGCTCCATGTGGCATGAATTGTGCTTTATGCCTCGCTTTTCAACGCCAAAAGAAGAGATGTCCCGGGTGCATGGAGGAAGACCCGAACAAACCACATTCTTGTCAGGTATGTATAATACGCAATTGTCCGACTATCATGAATAATTCATCTCATTTCTGTTATGAATGTGAAAATATGCCTTGTAAACGGCTTAAACAACTGGATAAGCGGTATCGGATGAAATATGGGATGAGTATGATCGAAAACCTAAACGAGATAAAAGAAAAAGGCATGGATGTTTTCCTTACCCATCAGGTCGAAACGTATACCTGCAAAACATGTGGAGGCTTAATGTGTGTTCATCGCTCCCGGTGCCTTACGTGTGAGCCATGATCCATGGTTTTCATACGTTTTCAATGACAATTCCTCGAAAATGTACCTCATTGTATCCGAAGAATCCACGAACCACCCATAAATAAACTATCACCTATAAAAGCAGCATTCTAATCAGGAAAATCTGAAACATGGTATTCGAGGGGCTTTTATGGTAGAAGACCATGCAGATATCATCCGGGACTGGTTTGACAGATATTCGTTTGGGGGACATATTTGATACAAACTCTGGTCTCATCAGTTATATTCAGGCTATCCCGATTCTTTTTGGTCTGAAATGGCTGAATACTTCTTCGAAGGATTTAGGTATGAATGAATAAACTTCAGCGGTTTTAGAGAAAACGGGATCAAGGGTTGTTGTTTTCAGGAGAAGAACTCACATATCCACTCTCTCTGAACATCACCTTTGGAGATATCGGGAAAAATCCGGTGAATGTCTGAAGTTTCCTTAATTATTTTGGGTGCCTGAAGGCAGATTATCCAAAATTTGCAGAATATTATCAAATTCTTGTCGCGTAATCTCATTCTATTCAAAACCGGGAGATTTTCCCTGCATACCGGCAATTTGTGTTTTGGTTGTTCCTGAATTCCCGTCGATTCATAACAAAATCGGTGGGATTCTGGAATTTTATCTAAATTCGCTACCCAATCCCCTCTTTATTGATCTGATGTCCGTTATTTAAGCCTTATTCCCTATTGGGTTTTCTTATTCACTGTATCTCATCACTTCTGCTTCTGGGATGTTAACAGATGTCGCGTTTCAATCCCTATCGGGTTTTCTTATTCACTGTATCTCGAATTGATGAAACAGATGGGGAGAACTGCTGAAGTTTCAATCCCTATCGGGTTTTCTTATTCACTGTATCAACCGGTTCATCTCTCGCTTTTGCAATCCGTTTTGGTTTCAATCCCTATCGGGTTTTCTTATTCACTGTAACACTGCGCCGGGGGAGTTTCAATACCAGACAAAAGAGTTTCAATCCCTATCGGGTTTTCTTATTCACTGTAACTCCATTACAGGCCCTCTTGCACCACACAAACAATTGTTTCAATCCCTATCGGGTTTTCTTATTCACTGTAACTCACTGAAACCGCCTATTTGTGTTGACGTTGACATGGTTTCAATCCCTATCGGGTTTTCTTATTCACTGTAACGTTAACTCTCGAGGGGAGATCAACGGCGGTATACAGTTTCAATCCCTATCGGGTTTTCTTATTCACTGTAACTTTGATAGTATTGGATGCAGAAGACTGTTTTGGTTTCAATCCCTATCGGGTTTTCTTATTCACTGTAACGAATCACATGCGTATCGTATCCGGTTTTTTAGATCAGTTTCAATCCCTATCGGGTTTTCTTATTCACTGTAACCTCTGGATTGGTACAATCTGGCAGGGGAAAAACCCCGTTTCAATCCCTATCGGGTTTTCTTATTCACTGTAACTTCTTTGAGCTCTTCGGAGGGCTTGCAAAAGTCACGTTTCAATCCCTATCGGGTTTTCTTATTCACTGTAACCGGGATGTCATCAACAATAAAATAGGGGTTGTGAGTTTCAATCCCTATCGGGTTTTCTTATTCACTGTAACTTCTCCGACCAGGTACGGATCCGGGTAGGCAAACGTGTTTCAATCCCTATCGGGTTTTCTTATTCACTGTAACTTCCCCTTCTTCAGAAAGCCCATCCACGTAATGAGAGTTTCAATCCCTATCGGGTTTTCTTATTCACTGTAACTCCACATCTTTCAGAGAGTAGATCTGCACAATTTGTTTCAATCCCTATCGGGTTTTCTTATTCACTGTAACGGACAACAGGCGTTACCTTACTTGCGAATAGCGGGGGTTTCAATCCCTATCGGGTTTTCTTATTCACTGTAACCATCCGTGTTGATCTCGTTGAGCCCGTCAATGGTTGGTTTCAATCCCTATCGGGTTTTCTTATTCACTGTAACGAAACCAACACAGGTCGCTGTTGCAAAAGTTCTACAGGTTTCAATCCCTATCGGGTTTTCTTATTCACTGTAACCCGTTGATATCACGTCTGAAAACCAGATGCAAACACTGTTTCAATCCCTATCGGGTTTTCTTATTCACTGTAACTTGAATATGCAGGGAACGCCACTCCGGTATATGCTGTTTCAATCCCTATCGGGTTTTCTTATTCACTGTAACACCAGGATAAACCTTCTTTATCCCGGCTCCGGGAACAGTTTCAATCCCTATCGGGTTTTCTTATTCACTGTAACGAGAAAAGTTATGGTTTTCTCTCCCAGGTCTGTTTAGTTTCAATCCCTATCGGGTTTTCTTATTCACTGTAACGTCCTGACTGCAGTCTCAACACTTCGCATTGAATGAGTTTCAATCCCTATCGGGTTTTCTTATTCACTGTAACCGCCACAATAATCGTCTGTATTAATCATATAACAGACTATCGCTCCAGAAAAAAGAGGTGTCGATCATGGATCATTGTCATCCCATTACCTTATATCTAGCGATGAACGCAACAAATAACCCACATTAAATTACTACGTGCATCTTATCTGGAGAAACCTCTCCAAACTCAGTAATCTTTCCCTGGCACCGTTCACATAACTCATATATTCTAACCCGGTCAGAATCCTCAATGAGATCAGTAATACTATGAAAAAGTTCAATCCTGTGTACCGGAGTAATCTCCAGTTCAAACACACTATACTGTTTCCATGCACCATACCTTTCTAAAAGACGAAACAACTTGTTTCTAATCTTATCCTTCCTAATGTCATAGGTAATCACCAGCCGAACCATGCAAATCACCTTGTATAGAGAAACGGGTAATACCCATTCAGCTCTCCACATATTGCTTTCCGTAGCAGGATCGCTTGGATTTGAATTATCTTTTTTCTGGAAACGGGATACTTAAAACGAGGATGCTTTAAGGTCTCCTCCATAAATTCATGATAGAATCCCAGATACTTTTTAAAAGACACGTCATTCAGGTGTGATTCCTGGGTAAATTCATCTTTCGTAATCATTCGCTTATTTATGAGCCGAGCAACAAATGCATCACAAAAAACCGGTCTGAACTCTTCAATTAGATCAAGAGCTAAAGCCGGTTTTCCATGTCGGTCAACATGCATGATACCAATGAAAGGATCAAGGTTGAACTGACGAAGGGCACTAATTACCTCCGATGTGACCATAGTATACGTGAGAGAAAGAAGGGCATTCAGTTCATCCTTTGGTGGCCTTCTAGTCCTTTTATCTGACCTCCATTCTTCTGGAAGGCTGGATGAAAATAATTGAAAATACAAACTCGCTGCTTCACCCTCCACACCGCGAAGAGAGTCAACCGAAACTGCATGTATTGATTTATCTCGCAATTCTTTCAGTAAATATGGAACTTCAACCTTCTTTCTTGAAAGAAAAACACAGGAGTTTTGTAATTTTGCATGAATAATCTCACGACAGATTACGAGTGATTCTTCCGAAGTAATTTTTGCCTGGTGCCTTCTGACGAGAGATATTGTATTCCTAGCAGGTACGAAAGACCCAAAATACTTACCAAAGACAGTAAAATAGTTAATCGTCACTTCCTTGTCAGAACAATGCTTAAGAAGAGGAGTGGATACACTTGCAGAACCAAAGATATTTATTGTACAAACTTTTTCTAACGGAAATGAAGCAATATCCTTCCCATCAGAATCCTTAACACGAATTCTCCCTCCATCCAGAGATACTTTTCCGTATGGAGTCGTGATATAGATAGTATCATCTTCCAACAACCCTTCAGGAGGTTTTGGATCTCGGACCGGTTCAGAAGTGTTAACCATTGGGATCTCATTATCCTGATTCATTTTCCCCTCCCTCCAGAATGTGAGATTCATACGGTAAACAGTAGAGTTTTACACTACATTTAGTGCATTTATTAGGATTATTTGCAAACCCAGGAATCACTTCTGGTTTCATTGACCGTATATCTTCAATTATTTGGATAGTTTTGTCCTTTAAAGAATCACTCAGAGGGATTTCATGTCTGCGATTAGTCCCAAATAAATAAATTATCCCAACACCTACTGGCTTTTCAAGATATTCTTCTAAAAGCAACCCATATGCACATAATTGGATTACATCATTCTCAAAAAACCGATCTCCTCTTTTCCGTTCAACTGGCTTCATACCGTCTGAACAATCAATAAGATCAATTTTTCCATGTAATCCAAACCGATCAGAATGAACATACAATTCAAAGATATATCCACCCCTTCGTCCGTGTTTTGAATGATTTTTCCTCCCGTCAACAAGAAATTCATTGATACCCTGCGTCTGGTAAAATTGTAGGTAAAAAAGCCTCCTTGGGCAATATAAAAATTGGTTGATGTCAGACACATTGATCATGTCGTCAATCCACCTGGATTTCAATGTCATGTGATCTCCCACCTGATCACTCAAATCTCGCATTTGTAATCTTCGACCGTGCAAAAGATACCCGATCAGCATCCTTGTAATTCACCACTTTATATTCAAAAACCTCGCCCGGGCCAAGATTTGAGACATAATCTGAAGAAGTTGCGATAACCGGGCCATTCTCACTTGAATAAAAAGTTACCTGAACCGAACCATAGGCGAGAGTAGTGGTTGCAGTGTTTTGAACAGTGCCTCGTGCAACATTATGTTTCACATAATCACCTTCATCCTCAAGGGATTCAAGTTTTAAAACCAGATAATCATCTGGATTTAGTGTTGGAGTCGGAGTTGGTTTGGCTCTTGAGGAAAGATGCAATGATCGAAGCTCAGGAATCGTCATAGAACTACCCAGAACTGTTTCATAGGTACGAAGTCCAATCACTTCCCCATACAAATCGACCAGATCAGGATCTCTGACCCGGCCCTGCGAACCATCATAATTTACCCAATATACTCCATCAGTATACATCCCAAATACAGTGGGAATTGTAGCGACACGAAGAATATACCGGCTGTCATCAGATTGTGCCTGAACCACCTGACCAGTAATATGAACGACTTTTCCCTGATATTGTTCAATACCTTTAAAGACTGAATCATATCCAGGAGTGATTGCAACAGAACGAATCTCCTGTAATGATTTACCCTCATATTTACTTCCAGTCGGCACATCAGTACATCCACACAGTGCTACTGCAACAATGAGAATGAAAACCCAAATATAATGCATTAATTTTCTCATGTCAATCACCATTCGCCGAAGCGTTTTCGAAAATATCCTGGCTAATAAATGCCGGGATGAAGATCTGAACAATTCCTAATGGGTTTTCAAAAAATTACAAGAGAGAAGGAAGGGTTTTCTCAAAGGAGAGGCTTTCAGCAACCGCACAATCGGCGATGAATGCATCCTGTCCAATAGCCAGGCTTCCATCTTTATATGGTAGTAAAAAGGCGTAATCACCCAACTCATAATATTTTCTTGACTGGTAGGCAGAGAGATCAAGATACCGGCAGAAAATACCTCTTTTCATGAGTTCTTTCTCAATCAGAGAAAGACCGAGAATAGAACCATTTTCATCATCCTTTACAACCGGAAACAGACCCCTTTCTCTACAGGGAAACCGTTTTTCTTCAGGAAGGCGTACTTGATCAATAATCCTTCCTTCAAGTCGTACTGAACGAGGTCTAGAACGCATACCACGAACATAAGCATACCCAAGGGTTCCAGTCTGATGATTTTTTATTTGATCCCGATACTCTTCAGGTACTTTTTTTGCAAACTCGTCACGTTTGAAAAATGCAATATCAGTCCACCGAAGTAAAAAGAAGAGATCATATGCCCGAATTTTTTGAGAAGGTTCGTAGAAAATAACTACAGAAAAACTATTTCCTCGAAGTGGAGCAAGTTCTGCCATTACATCAAGAACCTGTGATTTCGCTTTGTCCAAAGGTGTACGAAACAGAGATACTAAGCCCTCTTCAATCCCGATATCAGAAAAATAATGCCGAAGAATTCGGTTTGCAGACTCGACCAGATATTTTTCACGCTTATCAGTTGACATCCCACCAGTTTTCGAAAGGAACGTCTTCTCCTCTCGGGATTGAATGATTTTGGTAGCTGATTGACCACATGCCCGATGACAAGTATAATCCCATGCCTCTAAAAATCCCCATCTCCATCGGAAACTCGAATATACTCTGGAATCCCGCATCGTTCGTTCCAATCCCTCCTTAAGCTGATTCCGTGAGATTTGAAGGAATTTTGAAAAATAAGAACAGACCGATTCCGGTGCAAAACACACAGCACGATACAATATCTCTGGATCAGGATTTCTAAGTCTCCCAAAACGCTGTAGAAATTCACTTACAGAAAAAGCAGAGAATATTAGTTGCTGAATTGAATAACTTCCTCTGAAATCTATCCCTACTTCTACCGCTTTATTGCCTACAAGAACGTCAAACGGTTCATCCATTGAATCCTTTCGAAATCCACTCTGTTCACAGACACGATAGTGAGTATTGACACGTAAAAACTCACTTACAACAGCAACCTCTATAGCACTGTCAAAGATTATTGCAGTACGAACACCTGCCAGTAAAGGTTCGAATTCGGAAAAACGAGAGATAAAAACCTCCCCAGATGAAAACTTCCGTGCCTTGACAAAAAACATCTCAACCTGAGGAAGAATAAGTCTTTGATCTACTTCTTTTTCATTGCAGAATTCATCTGCAATGACAAGTTCACCGCCAATCACGTTCTGAATCTTATCAATCATCCCTCGTGAGGGAGTTGCAGAGAGAAAGATGAACTTACGAATAGAACAGAGATCTGAAGAGATGAGATCATCAAACAGGAAGAGCAGAAAATCAGTCTGTTTCAGATCATAGAGATGAAATTCGTCAAATACAACCGTTTTAACACTGGTTCTGACTGCACTTTCAACATACGGATCAATAAACACATTCTTTAGAGCAAGAACAAAAATATCCGGGTTCGTTACAATTATCCCCCCACCCTGGCCAGACATTTTTTGGAGAATGTGAGTTAACACCTCACCTTTTGATACTCTGACCGGAAACTCATCTCGAAGCATTGCCAAACGATCAGCATCAAGAAATTCAACCTGACGTTGAGGAGCCAGTTTATCCCTTAATGATGAAATCGTCTGGTACTGATCCAAAGCAAGAGCGTTAGTCGGATACAAGGCAAATACTACACCAGCATCATCTTCGGTGAGTGCCGGAATAACCCATGATTCTGTCTTTCCTGCACCAGTTGGAGCGGTAATAAAGAGAAAGAACTGATCCTTCTCCCTTATCACCGCTCGTGTTGTAACCTGATGACCGTAGGGAAGAAACGATTTCCGAAGTGGTTTTGCATCATACCGGGGAATAGATAATCCTTCAATTATCATGAGCGAATCCTTTGTAAAAACCTGATGGATGCAGGTAATTGAACATCATCCTTATTCCCTTTCCCACCTTTTTGTATCTGGAAATACTCACCTTCAAAACCTCCCCGTTCTATGACATCAAACGGTTGCATACGCTTAAACGAGATATCACGGGAGGGTATATGAGTCAGATCATCGACCAGCACCGGATGATTCATAAAAAATGACCCGTTTTTTACAGCAACAGGATATTCAGACCAGGTAACAGAGGCCTTACTCCGTTTCTTGCCCAGTCGAATATAAGCAGGCAGATCCGGTTCACTTCCATCAAATGAGAGAACAAAGAATACAAACTTCCCTCCTGACAGGATCTGTTTTCGAACCCCGTATTTTCCAGTTGGAGAGTTCATCTGTTTTTCATACTTGTTATATTGAATATACTCATCACTTCTAGCGTTTGTGATCTCACTAGCAAACCTGATTTTATTCACAGGTTTTGCCGGAGTGACATATAAATCGGAATACAATGATGACGTATCTTCAACATAGGTTGGATTCTGTTTTGCAGAACCCTTTTTTACCGGAACATTAACATATTTGCCTGAGCAATACCCGAGGGCGTAATAGAGGGCTGTATTCAGTATCAATGGCTTGGTTGTATAATTGTTCCCTGGTTCAAGAGAGGCGAAGAAGAGTTCGCTCATCATCTCAAGAACGCCTTCAAACGCTCTGACTGAAGATTGATTTTTCATACGCCACTCCAATCTCTTTATTGTACCGCCAGGAACTCAGATATTTTATCAATCTGGGCAAGTAATGTTTCTTTTATAATAGTATCTTCTTTCATTGTTTCAAGGAGAGCAGACACTTCAGATTCTTTCAAATGAATTCCGGCAATTCGATGAGTTTTATCCAATTGCTGATATGTATCCAGAGCATATTTTTTTACATCCTGAAGAGGCAGACTATCTTGTCCCAGAATATTCTTGAGTTCCCCTGAATCTGGCAGTTTCGTTTCATCTCCTCCGGCAAGCCTGAGAGCAACCCCCCTGGAAATTTCCAGACTTGAAGGACCTTCACGGTTAGAGGCAAAAATTCCAAGAATATGGTTTCTCGTCTTCCCAAATCTGGTTCCTGTAGCACCATACCGGGTATTTCTATCAGTGATATTCAAAAAAAATAAGACCTCTTCACATGTAACATCCCGTAATGTTACTACACAAGGAAATAATGTCCCTTCTTTGAAAAAATCAGGTTCACGAATTCCGGATGTCGGCTTTTTGGCATAGTCATCTCCCGGAGCATTCTGGAAAAATTCTTCAACTACTGAATTTATCGACCGAATTGTATACGCTTCATCATACATGACACGTGAAGTTACACTCATCTCCCCTTCTGATGCAGCACTACCAAATAATGCACATTCAGGGCACTTCTGGCACATCTTCGTTACTTCCATTGAGCATCCACTCCAATCGCCTTTCTTATAGAATGTATTCATCTTTTCAGCGATCAGATCTCTTTGTAGTGCCTTTGCTATTCTTCTGTCACTTGCTACCTGTTTTCTTCCAAAGAGTTTTCCCACCGTAACTTCTTCTTCACCTATCCGAATGATAGATGAGTTAGCTTCAGTTCCATCGGTAGTAAATCGTGCGGCACTTTGCAGTTCGCGAAGGATGAGGATGCTGATATAGTTCTGTTTCGGTTTCCGCTCCGGTTTTTCTAATGTATATGGTTTAATGCTATCACAAAATGACTGAATTGATTTATCTGCCATGATTAATTCTCCTGTTCTGATATCACAAGTGATTCTGATTCTGTTGTTTCCTTTCTCGATTCAAATTACTCTTCTCTCATTTGAAGTGTTGCCGAATAAAAGCCGTCAGCAAGATCATTTGCAGCACGTTTCAGTTTTCCCGGATCACCTGAAGCAATCTGATAGAAGATAAGATCTACGAAATACTCTGCAAAAGTGACAACCAGACTAAAGTCATCTAGTCCTGGAATACTGGAAAACTGTTCTTTTCCAGCCCTTTTTATCATTTTGAAAAGCCTGCCACTTACTGCATCTACATAATCCTCACGAGGGTATTGAGAACCTTTTTTCCCTAGGATTGCTTTTACTGATTCCCGAAACAGTTTTTCCACTTTATATGGCTCATATTTACTTGGAACCGCAACATTTAGCCCAAGTTGGGCTAGTTCATGAATTGATGCTACTGCCATTGAATTCTCTCCATACTTGTCCAGTTTTATTGCCTGATCAATGAAGCCCGGATACTCTGATTTAACAATTTCTCCATCCACTTTACGCCAGCCTCTGGCAGCATTAACAAAACCACCCATACCACCTTTCTTTTTATCCTGTTCGTATACCCGCCTGATCTGCTTTAATAATGTACTACCAGGGAATGGGTGATTCCGAAATGTCTGCAAAAACCTGACAAAAGCTGTATCATCCATCCGAATCTCATATCCCATAGAAATGATCAAAGATGCTGTTATGAGAGTCTTTTTTAAATCCGATAATTTGATCCTGTCTGAAAAAATTCTTTTAACTGCTACATGTGGAGCCTCCAATACAACAAATTCTGAGAACTCATCGCCACTCGTCATACATATTGGGTTTTCTCCCGCAACAACCCTGCATCCGGTAACAGATGCCAGAATTAATGCAAGATAAGATCCAAAAAACCAGTATTCTCCATCTCCATTCCTTTTTTTGTTAAAAACAAAATCAAACGTAGAATTCTGGTAAGAAAAACCAAGACCTGCAAATTGGCACAGATTTTTCCTTCCGGATTCAGCAATTAACAGACTGACCATTGAATCCTCGGAAGGAAAGTCATCTCCAATAAATTCATGGGCTAAATCCAGAATCCTTGTTCCGGAATCCCCATCAAAATAATTCGCAAACTGACTGAAAATATCTGCTGTAGTATTACTAAAATGGTAATCAGGAATTAATCTGAAGTAAATTTTATCAGAGCCTTTCCTTATACCATGACCGATAGACCGAAGACCAAGCTCAATCTGAACAGGAACTGATACATACAGACTTGGTTCACTTGAACCGATGGGAACCCGGTTCGAGAAACTGTATTTAAGCATACTAACATCCATTGAGGTCGTCTTTCGTTCTTTATCATAAGGTGTATCATTGGTCAGCCTGCAGATACCAGTCCCTTCACAATAGGCTTTAAATTTATTCGTTTTATTTTCAAACGAACCATAGAGCATAGATCCATGAATATTCAGGTTTTCACTGAGCCATACCAGAAATTTTTCCTTATAAGGGTACAGAATGGATGACTCAAATTTCTCAAGGTTCTCTGACGAAACAGTAGAAAGATACTCATCAACCAGGGTATTCAGATAAGAAATCTTCTCTTGTATCGAAGCTATTTGTGAGAATAACACTCCATTGATTTCTCGGTCAAGAATATCACGGGCAATGGCATATGAATAATTCCAAAATCCTCCTACAGAATGATGATCCTGGCCCTTATATTCTCCTGCATACGAAACCATTTTTAGAGTGAGATCGTCATTTGTTTGAAACATCCTGCATGTCTCAATAAGAGGATCATCAGACGGCAGAGAACCGGATTTTATAAGTTCAGCAATCACATCTTTTCGAATTCCGGATATCGCTCGTGCAAGAGGAATAATTGATTCATCCCAACCGATATCAACACTAAAATCATCAAGAATATGACAACGGTATCCCACCATGCTTGGCATAAGTCCGATACCAGTAATAGTTATTTTTCCGGGTACTGCTGTTCCATTAATAAAAACTGATTCAGGAATGAGAGTAAATTTCTTTGCTTTTCTCTCTTCGTTGTTGCATGTGATTCTGACATCAGAAACTGGGATTTTATTTCCATTAACAGCAATATCCTGAATAGAGTGAGCAGGTATTAGAATCTCACGAGCAGGGGGAAACTGCATCTCAATATCAGATTTATTGAGTGTAAGGTAAGGTGCCGATGTATCAATTTCAATGCTTCCGGACTTATTCTTTTCATCTACCATGACCGCTGCAGCAAGAAATGCTTTTGAGACCGTATGAATGCCCGAATAAAAGAAGAATGATTCTTCAACGGAAAAGAGTCCTTTCGAACCCTGTACCTGAATATATTTCTGCAATTTTTCAGGTCTTGACAGTGATTCATGCGATGAATGAATCTTTTTGATTAATTCTTGATATATCTCTTCAATTTGTCCTACATCGTTAAGAGTAAAGCCAGCATTTACGTCCCCCAGATAAATAACCCCTTTCTCAAAAAATAACAATGGAAGGAGATCATATTGCCTTGCCCATTCTGAAACGGCTGCATGAACAAGGTTGGACACCAAACCGATTGATTCCGAAAAAATGTGATAATAGAAAGTTTTTCTTTTGTCGATAAAGCCAATATGCTTTTTCATTCCCTCTGTGACCGCTGGTTTTTCTAGACTTGCAAAAATGTCAGCAAGTAAAAGCCAGTTTTTATACTTAAGAAAGATAGGTGATAGGTCACCATGAAATCCCTGTGTTGAATGTGTCGCAATTGCGATTGAGTGAAAATCACTTGGTTTTAGAGTTGGGGCAAATTTGTCTGCCTGAATAGCACGGGCAAAACTCATCACCTCGTCCTCAGTCAGATCAAACTGTTCCCTCCACTCTTTCCCAATAATCTTATGAAAATCGTGAATTGAGAAGAGAGCTATAACTTCACGTAGTTGGGAAGCTGGAAGATAAGATGAAGAACCACTATGAATAAGTGTTTTATTTAGTTCAATAAGTGCCTGAATTCCGTTCCGGATGTGATTAATCATTGGTTGATCGGTTTTTCCGAATTCAACACTTTTTGCAGGCATGTAAGCATATTTTGACGTTCTAAGAGGATGATCAATTATCTTGAAATAATCATACAGGAGATCATCAAAATCCTCATGTTTCTCATCATGGTCGCCTATTCCATCTCCAAACAGCATTTCATGAGTAAATACTGATGTAATGTTTTTAGTTTGCATAATTATCCTCCAAAAAAGAAACGGATACCTGGCCACATCCACGTGACACACTTGATCCAACACCACAATATTCTGCAAAATGGGCAAGAATGAGAGAGGCATTAATGATGGAAATGGGAGAATCCCCGGTGAAAATATATCTACATATTCCGGTAAACCCTTGTTTAAAAATCGGACGAGGATGCTGTTTTTTTGAATCAAATATCGTATTGGTTAAAACCGAATGTGTTCGGTATGTTTGTGGGTTAGGAGATTCAAGTAAATATCTCCCAAAATCATCTCGATTGAGTGCAAGACGTAAATTTTCCGGACAGACTTGATTGTATTTGGAGAGTATTGAAAAAAATACTGCAATCCGATTTGGGAACATCTCAGTTACCCGGCTGTTTCTATATTGAATGCAGGTCGGAGTCATAAAGTCCATCTGAATAGCAGGCCTGCGATATCCCCCCACTTTCTGAATGATATCCTGAAATGACTGGTATTGTGTTTCCATCGAAGAAATGCATAAATTACCTTCAAAAAGAGAAATTTCTTTTCTGTCTAATAAAAAAGGAGTGATAATGTGATTAAAAAGTTCTTCATCATGAGGATCAGTAATTCCAATCCTCCAGGAATATTCTTCACCAATTTTTACGGATTTGTGGCCCTTTTGTGACGACTTTTCAAATCTGCCTATCAATCCCGTTGTTGATAAGGAGGGGAGAGGCGAATTATGAATTTTTAAACTTGTATCCGGATACTTTTCCTTGATTAGGGAAAGAAGGGCTGAATATAACTGATATCCATCACTAAGTGGAATCTGAAATGAAGTTTTTGGAGAAACTGTAAGATGGATCAGATGCATAATTTCTAATTGAATTAACCTACCATAAATGTTACTTATTGTGTAGACGAGAATCATTTCATATAAATGCATCAAATGTAAAAAAGTGCAAGTGTTTTGACAATATGAAAACATACATATCTCCCATTGGATTTGATACCACTCACCTCCTTTCCCTATTAGTGAGATTTGGTATTGAATCGAACGATTCCATAATTCTCATTAGACCAATCGATGACGATGATAGATCATTTCGGGCTATTGAAGAAATCCAAGAGTTAACTAGGAAAATTGGTGATGGAATAACTATTGACATTTTAAAAGTAGATCACCGCGATTTCATGAGCATGGTATTTGTTTTCATTCGTTCTCTCAGTGAATCTGCAGGAAAACCAGGAAACAATGATAAATTATATGTAAATCTTTCCGGTGGACCAAGAGAGATTCTCATTGCTCTAACAACAGCCTCCATCACAGTTTCTGATAAAATTGATCTGGTAACTTCTTTTTCAGATATCGGGCGAGACCTACAGATCATCTCTCTTCCTTACATTGCAAACTCTCCTGATGAAAAAGAGTATTATCTATTACATGACATCAAAAAAAATGGACCCACTTCTTTTGCAGATATCGCTTCCCGATTGCAAATTTCTGAAAGCACAATCTCGCGCCAATGTTCAAGACTTTCAGGTCTTCAATGGATAACGGTTGAATCACGGGGTAAGAACAAATTTGCATCAATCTCTCCATCTGGTGAGATCATGATTATGCGATACAATCCCCCAAAAGACAACGTAGTGTAAATTGAGCGAAAGTTTCTGTATAAATATGACAGGAGAGAGTGATCCCAGAGAAAATATTGGTAAACCATACAAATGGGGAATGTTACGGCTTGTTTCAGTTTCAATTGTGTATGAAGTTGTTCGGATAAAGAAATTATCGGATAACTATTGCTGAAATTTTCATAATCCGGTAGATACCGTAGTTCAGTTGATCATCGGTCTGAATCTGGAAGAGCTGAGGTAAAAGCCGCTACAGGCTTTCGATATCCTCCTTCTCTTTTACCTGCAACTCCTCATCATATGCTGATTTCACGTCCCGTACAAATAATTCATCGTTCTCTTTCATCGGTTTACTCATTTCTTCTCCTCATTATCTCGGAAATTTCGTTTTAGATGGCACTCACAATGATCATGATTCGGAAACGATCCTGAATCGATATTCTGGTAATTTTTAAAATTTGAAAATAAACGCAATCGATCCAGAACACACCTGCTCTCCAATAGCAGCAAGCCCACGGGCATAGAGCCTTATCTGCATCGATGCATTATCCTCGGTAACCATAAATTCATATCGAAACAAACATATCGCATACAGAGCGAGAAGAAGTATGAATCGTTACCTATTATCTGGATTCATTTGTTTATTCATCCTGGTTTCACTGGCAGGAGTCTCTATTGCTGATGAATCTCCCCGATATGTAATATACGTTCAGGGCGGTGAAAGTTCCATCATTCATGGATCAGAAGGGATAACGGATATTATTGTGAAGGATATCATTCCGTATGCCCATTTTTCAGATGGAAAGAAAAATCTTTTGATTCCTGATACACTCGTACAGTCTATCACCGGTCCGGTACATGCAGCGGTTGTCTTTTCCGGTACTGGCGGTGAATCAGTATCACTCATAAGTATTTCTAATCTGTCGTTGCCTTATGAAAACAAGGTTCTCACACTTCGCGTAAATCCCCTCGGTTTTTACGAAGGAGAGGCTCTAAAATCCTTTGCTCGTGAAAAAAAGGAACTTGATACAATTGAGGTCGACACGTTTGAAAATACGGGCATTTATTTTGAAATCATCGGGACAGCACTTGAAAATAATAACTGTCTGGCTCAGGAAATTGCATGTCTGAAAGCTGATGATATGAAAGCGTGTTTAGGAGAATGTGGTTAAGGTCAGAGGGGAGAAGTAACTGATACACGGTAATGCTGTTACCTCATGTATCATGCCCAATCTCTTTTCTCCCGTCTTTTTCTGTTGAACGGGGATTGAATAAGATCCTGACAAAACAGGAAAATATCATCATGCCGTTGGATTTTTCTATTTCCGTCTGATCGAGTATCCGATAACCCCTTCAGGGCAGGTATCAGCACACCGGGCACAAAGAATACAATCAGGATTCTCCATCTGATTATTCCGGACCATCTCCGGGACCGAAAGGCCCATCGGACATTCTTTCTGGCAAGTTCTGCAGCTCGTACATGCATCATTCTGCACTGATAACCTGAGGGCAGACCATCCAACACGATTTGCGAGGAAACGCCCGGCTATCATGATCCCGGCGATCGGGCAGACGACATGACAGAAACCCCGCTTGCCGGTTATGAACGCAACCACCAGGATAGTGATGAAGATCATCATGACGACCTGCAGAACATCAAGAGATGAGATGGAAATTCCCCCGATGGTCCCGTAAAAGATATCAATCCCTTTAATACTACCGGCAGCGATGAAGGATGAAACAATTGCGAATAGCAACAACACGGTGAACCCATATTTGACCAGGTCACGCCACCCGGCAGTCACTGGCCTTTTGATAACCGGAGACCAGAATTCCTGCCAGGCACCCATCGGGCAGAGCCAACCGCACCAAATCCGTCCTGCGAAGAGTGCAATGAAGAATAACAGAATATAGAGGATCAGGCTACCGGTGACTATTCCTTCTGCAGCACCCATCATCAGGATTATGGGGGAGATATAGAATATCGTAACAGGAATCAGGAGAAACGACAGGATCAGAAGGATCAGCCGGATCTTCTGCCTCGGTGATGAGGTTTTGTTTTTGTTCTCTTTCGCCATAGTATCTGTAGATATGGTATTCATCGGCATTATTGGATGTGATGTATGATTAAAATTATACATCAGCGGCAAATATCGTAAGAAAAAGTTCGCTATGATCAAGTAGTTTATACTCAGGTCTTTTTCCGGACAATTCCATGCTTTCTCTGATAATTATAGGAACTCCATCTCCACGTTTTTCCATATAGTGTTTTCGTCCACCAATCCGTTCCGAATATGAAACTGGGCATTCAGCCAGAAGTGAAGTTACGAGTTCATTTCTCGTGGATTGTCTCAGTTCAATGGTTTCTAAACTCATTGTGTTTGGAAGAGAGCCAGGTGAGAAAATCTCCAGGCGATCATCAAAGAGAAAAAGGCGTATTTTGGATCCATATATCGAATAATCCCGATGCGCTACTGCATTGACAATCGCTTCAAAAACTGCCCGATTGCTGAATTGATACTTTTCAACACGGTCGGGGGTTTTTCTGGCGGTCACCTGTTGGTTTTTCATCACAAAGGAGACAGCATCATCAATCTGTTGATCAAGTGGGCCGGTGATGGATCGTGCATCAATCTGATAATGTGAGTCCTGAACTAATCCTTTGTAATGGACGGCTTCTATAAATGCACCAGGAAGGTGATTTTCCGGATGAAGTGAACAGAGAAGAATCCCTGCAACTGTTGCCCGTAGAATATCAGAATCATCCCGTTTAAGGAGCCCCCTCTTTTCTAATTGAATCAGTTGAGAATCTTCAGTTTTTGTAATAAATCGTTCAGTATACCGGGGATCCAAGTCAGAAAAAGATGTTTCAGGAGCAATCTGTTCATCAAACCAGATGATTCGTGCCTGACTTCGTTGTTGAAATAATCTTGCCAGATACTCCGGAGGCATTTGTCGCTTAGAACTTCCCAGCCTCATAAAATATCCTCCGGGGCTCTGGTGAACAAAAAGACTTTTTGGGATCTCTACCTTTAGGATAATTTTCTGAACACCCAGATGATCAGGGAGAAAAAGCCGGTATGCACGGATAATTACTGGTGGTTTTATGCTATCCATACAGATATCCCGGATATAAGTTTCAACAAGATCAATTCTATCTAATGGAACCCCTATGATATCACGAGTTTTATCATCAATGCCTAAAAGTAAGATTGCTTCATTTGTATTAGCAAGAGCTGCAATTTCATCTGCGAGATCATTTCTTGACGGACTTTTTACTCTATCCCCACTGAATTCTATCCTTTTGAATTCGATAGAGTTATCTTCACCCAGTTTAATCTTTTCTAGTAATTCATATGAACTATCTAACATGAGAACTCCCTGAGGATCCGTTTATATCTCATTTCAAATGCTGTCCTCCCTCCTTCCATTACCCGACAGATTTCATCTCGGACTGGTTCATCCTGAAGAGTGCCCTGATGACTAATAATTGTCTCTCCGCCTTCAGCGATCAGCGGAATAACCAGATCTGCATTTCCATTCACCACAATATTCGCATTATGAGTGACGATTATGATCTGCCTTTTTTCTTTCATATTTCGAAGATGTCTAACGATCATGTCATAAATCAGGTGGTTGTCCAGATCATCTTCTGGTTGGTCGAGGATTAGGGGCTGGGTTCCATAGGAAAGAATAAAAGATAATATTACCGCGTTTTTCTGACCAGGAGACCCTTGCATAATATCTTTGAATATTCCTTCTGATTCTGCATAATATCCAATAGAGAGAGAATCTTCAGGATAAAAAAAAGCAAGTTCATCCCGCTGATCTTGAGGACACCGGATCATCTTCTCAATAAACCGACGTTCTGTATCTGATGGACCCTTTCCATCACAAAGATCGTAGATATATTCCTTTTCTAAATGTAATTTGTTTAAGAAATCATCAGGATTAACGTGTTGTCCGGTCCAGTCATAATCGGTGTATAATCTGTCAATAATCCCTGTTTTGTTATCAAAATCATGAATATATTTTGCATATATGTTTTTATCCAGCCCAAGGATCGAACGGATCTTTCTTTCGGCTGATATGTGATCGCCAAAGGGAAGTAATACCATTCTAATCTGTTTATTTCCGGCCAGGTTCTTACGGATAAACTCCTTCCGTTTTCTTGTCAGTTCCAGTCGATGATTTGTGATTTCTTTGAGGAGTTGTTTTTCCTGATTGGAATAATCTTCCAAAGAAAAAATAAGAGAGTTGTAGTTTCTGATCTGTTCCTCAAGTGTTTCTCTGGTTTGAAGTAACTGACCATATTGCTGAATATCAGAAATTCCTCCTTCTGCAAGTATTCTCATCAATGAGGAATATTGTGCATGAATTTCAGCATTTTTCTTACTCCATTCTGATTCTTCCCGGATCTTTTTCCAATCTGCCCATTGTGACTCCAATCTTTTTGCAATATTATGTAATTCACGAATTGTAGTATTGACCGTTTTCGTTCGTTCTTCAAGATCCCGGGCACATTTTTGATCATCCGGATCATCTTTATCCATCACCGATATATCAGGATCATTAGCCCCTATCTGTTCTATTAGGGAAATAATTGAATAGGATGCAGACATCCAACTCTCTTCCCATATTTCTATAGCCCGTTCTTTTCCCCGGGTCTGTTGATATTTTTTCAGGATATCAGCATGCCCTGATTCTTCAAACCGTGAAATTTTGCTGGAAATATCTTCCAGTTCTCCGCGAATACGTTCTTTATCAGGTAATGATGCAGTAATCTCCCGGATCTTTGCTTGCAACGATTTATAACGTGAAGTTAAGATCTGGAATTTCTGTTCCCAATCTGAAAAACCAGTATCAGGATCCTGATCAATCATATGTAGGATCGAAGATGGATCCCTGACCATTTCATAAATCTGTTTCTGGCTGTATATTGAAAGGGGAAAACGATTTTTAATCTCTCCAGAACTTAGTTCTTCACTTCCATCTTCCATCACCCGGTATATTGAATATTCATCATTGTCAATCCTCCACCGAATCCGATACAGAGCATCGTCCTTCTGATATTCCAGCATTAATTTTGATTTTTCATGAAGAAGACCTGAAGGGTCATGTGTTTTTTGGATGAAATATTTTTTCAAATCTTCAGTTAATGTATCAGGTATTTCTTTAGTTCTTCCCGTACACAATCGGATAAATTCTATTGTTGACGACTTCCCTGTTCCTCTTCCTCCGATAATCGTATTGAGTCCGGGATTACATAGGAGAAATGGACTATCGGAATCGATATATTCTGTATCTGTTATGGTAACGGAACGAATCCATGGATGGGAGGATAAAGTGAGATCGTCCGTAATATCCCTCATTATTTTTACAGAATTATTTCCATCAATACAAGCAAGTTTAAGGCCTTCAAGAGTTGGGGACCTCATTTTTATCCATGTGAATTTGTGAGGAATTGACCCCGGAACCTGATGACAATCAGAGCCCAGAATCTGTATCCATTTGGGTTTTTGTTCCTTAATCAGATCAGGCCATTCTGATTTTGATCCTTCATGTTCGATGGCAATGATCTGTTCGTTATAAGCAAGAGAGCGAAGTTGATTGCCGGATAATTGAAATATCCCTTTTTCCTTATTCGCATGGGCAGGTATTGCTAATGCACCTGACTGGTTTATGATTTTAATTACATCTGATGATTGGTACTTTGAAAAGACACCTTCCGTTTCTCCCCATTTTCCACGGGGGATGTCTAATCGTACTAAGAGATCTTCAACCTCGGCAGTCCCTTTTAAGGGATCAAATAGTGCTAAAATATGAACATTTTCAAGGGTGGATATCTCTACACCAGGGAAGATGCATATTTTTTTGAATCCTCTCGGTTGGATTGTCGCTAGGTTCTGGTATACTGCTTTGATTGGATCAATGCTTGAGCCTGAATTGTGATCGGTGATTGCAATGACATCGACACCAGTACTCATCACATTCAATAACCAGGTATCCAGTGGAATATCTTGTAATTCTAGAGTATCTCGTGATGCACTGGTATGAATATGAAGATCACATCTCCACCATTTGGCTCCCGGGTATGACTGTGATGATAGCATCATTCTGATTCTTTTCTTTGCTTTGTAATAGAAGAGAATATTTCATCGGGATCATCAGAGAGCGAGGTATGTTTATCATTCGTGTACTCACCAGATCCCAGGTCATAAATCTGGATAAATCTTGATGTATCGAAATTCATTAGTTTTTCCACGAGGACATTCAATCCTTTATGATGTATCTGTACCAATGATATTCCACTCATTTCAGTAACCCTCCTCGAATACGAGAACCAGATTTCGTATTCCTATATCAAATTAGGTAGCATCTTGTTTATATACATGTACTAATCTATCATCATTGTAATTCATGTCCCATGAACCTGTTGGACAGGCGATATGAAATCCATCTACAATTTTATTTCGTACTGGATAGTTTTCAAATAAACGGTTAATAACTGATCATCTTTGACATATACGAAAAAACAGCCATAATTGTTGCTTTGGAATATATCCCACATAAAGAACAGTGATCATCTCTACGTTTCACTCCTGTTATTACCTCCCTATCATTTTTTGGTGATGACATGAACTGGGATGAACTGTTGTTTCTATTTTGCTGCCAATATCAGGATTATCGGGTGAAAATTCGAGATTCATACGTATCGATATAAATAATTACAGCGGTACCTTCCCCCAACTCTGATATGGCAGATTCATAAATCTCTGATTTTTTCATCCCATCGTTCAACAAACCTGACAAATTCTGATTTAACCACAATTAATCCCATATTTCACCCGATCTTTATAACCTCCTGTATCCTGCCATCGACCTTGTATGGTCACACCCGTGACAGGAGAAAAAAATGGCAGATTTTGTCGCAAAATCAACCGTAAAATCCGCAGAACGGATTCTTGCCACTCCGTTCGCTAGCAAAGCTGCAATGAACACTATCGTCGGGAACATTCTCGTCGATAATCCCTGGGGATGTACGTCATATATCTCCGGAGGAGAAAACCTTCCGGCAGTTCAGAAGAGTGCAGAAAACTATACCGGGACCGTTATATACGAAAACAATGACGGAAAACAGGTAGGACGGATCAGTATCCGGGCACCCACATCCGGAGCATTTGATACGACCATTGCAAATATTCTTGCAAATGAAGCCCTGGAAACAGCTATTGGAGGAACCGCTTCCCATGACAGTTCTGATGACGGGTTCAGTGTCACCCTCAAATGCCACGCTGCGTCCGGAGAACTCTATAATGTAGCCTTCAAACGGGAGAAGATCACGGTATCCAGTTTTGAGGCAGACAGCATCCTGACTACTATCGAAACATGGGCAGATACTGTGCCGGATCTGGCATAATCCCCCCATCATTTTTTGGTGATGAGATGAACCGGGGATGTGTAATCGGATGTATTCTGCTGCTCATCGCTGGATTCGTAGGTGCAGATTCGATATCATCATCCATCATGTGTGATGGGGCATCCTGGGTCTCTTCTTCCGTAATCGGACAGGGACAGACCTATGCAGCACACTTCTTTACTACCAGTATTGCATCGCTCATGAGAGATCTACAGGTAAAAGACGGAAGTGTGAAGACCGTCACTGTTGCTGATTCAACAGGTCCGATGGGAATTGATGAATACTCTGGACAAGCAGTGAATCAGACACCGGCACATACCGGGTGTTTGTTTGAGATTTCTGAAAACCGGACAAATACACAGGATGAGATCACGTATACCGGACTTATGATGACCGGAGTTTATGCCTCATCCCGGGATTTGAAATCCACCAGGACATCAGGAACAACGATGGTCAACGGAACCGGGATGATTCTCGCTCGTGCATCGTCACAGGATCAGACTAATGAGACGTTTCATGCCAGTGATGCAGCAGGCAGGCTGAATATGACCGAACGTATCATATTCGGAGGAGAGAAATGAACACGGAGACGATTGCTGCAGGTATATCCCTTGGAATCGCATTTTTGAACGCCGGGGCGGTTGCAGGTATGTACATGCATATGGTGAGATCTGCCCGGAACGTTGTGTGCACCATCCGGAAAACAGAGAACGGGGAGGTGAGGATCGATGATTCGTTCCGAAAAGGGAAATCCCTTTTTTAATCCTCCCTTATAACACTGAAGCAAAGGGGTAATTTCCAGTGAGATGATAAAGGAATATATGTGAATCAAAAAAGGCTTTTATCTTCTATCTCTTCAATAATTTCTCCCATAACTCATCCGATGAATTTTTTCTTATAGATATTCGTATCAAAGATATACAAGTTTCTTGGTGAGATCTCCCCTGAACATTGTATGTACCATCCAGACAACAGAGAGCGGGAAGGTGAAGATCGATGATCCGTTCTCGGGGTGAAAAAGAGGATTTCAATGGAAACTATCAGCCTTGTCCAAAGGCCACCTATTCTCCGTTGAAAAAAAGAATATCCAAGAGATTACTGGAATTTATCCTTCACACTGTTCAGTTCATCAATTGAACTGATGGTCACATAATCAGGCACGACAAGCCCGACTTTTGCTCCGGTGAGAACCTTTCTGACCTCAACAAGGTTATCCCTGTACTTTTCCATATAGGTCGACTGGGTCGTTGGAAGCCATGCTGAAATGGTACAATCCACATCTCCTGTCGAAACAGCCTGATACAGAGGACCAGCATCAACGGCGACCAGTTTCACGGTATACCCTGCCTGTTCAAGCACCTTCTTGAGCACATTCGTACTAGCAATCTCTGAATCCCACAGAACATATCCGACGGTCACAAGTTCTCCGTTGCCTTTTACAGAACCAATCCACGAAGAGACCTGATCCGGATGGGCTGCAATATACTCGTCAGCTGCACTTTCTGGTGATTTTCCATCCTCTATTGCCAGCATGACAGATGCCATCTCATCTGATGTCCATGAAAACCGGGAAAGAATACCATACGCACCAGGATTGTCGGTTTCAAATCCTTTTCGTGCAAGAGCACCGATATACTCTTCTCCGCCGTAAATCCCCTTGGGATCGTCAAGATATTTCAGGTTAAACCGTGCAAATTTCCAGTGAGGAGTCCAACCGGTTACAACAATCCATTTTCCTGAATTGATGGCCTTCGTAAGCTCTGATGCCATTCCCGCACTACTACTGGAGACAAGCGTGTAATCAAGCCCATAGTCCTGAATGGCATCTTCAGTCTTCTGCATAATACCTGCACCGGGTTCAATCCCGATGATCTTACCCTTCTGCACCTGTGCTGACTGTTCTCCGGTGCACCCACAAAGCAGGATACACCCGGTTAGTACTACTCCTAAAAATACGATTGGAAATACTTTTGTCAATTTCATTTCATACTCCAAAATTCTCTATGATCGTCGTGATTCCCGTACCGGAATCAGATTCTGACTCAGTCGGTCAAGAATGATTGCAATAATTACAATCGCAAGACCGGCTTCAAACCCGGATCCAATATCCACACGCTGAATTCCGTACAACACCTGGTACCCAAGCCCCCCTGCACCAATCATGGAGGCGATGACGGTCATTGAAAGGGCAAGCATTATACACTGGTTTACACCGGCCATGATTGTCGGCAGTGCAACAGGCAATTCAACTTTTATGAGTTTTTGTGCCATGGTTGCACCAAACGCATCTGACACCTCTATCAATTCCTTTGGTATCTGTCTGATTCCCAAATTTGTCAGCCTGATCGTCGGTGGCATAGCAAAAACAACTGTAGCAATGACACCAGGAACATTCCCAAGACCAAAGAATATGACCGCAGGAATGAGATACACAAAAGAGGGCATTGTTTGCATAAAATCCAAAAAAATACGGATTATCTGGTTAAACCGATCTGAATGAGACGCAATGATGCCAATAGGAATTCCTATCACCAGGGATACAATCGTTGAAACGATAACAAGAGCGAGGGTTTCCATTGAAGAATCCCATAAATCAAGATCCCAGATGAGCAAAAGACCAGCCACACAAAGAACGGGAAGGTCAATTGATTCTAGAAACCGTTTGTAATTCGATTTCTTCTGAGATCTTCCCCTGAATTTTAACGCAAAGGAGATGATGGCAATAATAAGGATCAGAACCGGCGGTGGGATACTACTCAGAAAGCTCTGAATTGTATTTGTCAGTTCAGTGAGGATATCAGTTATCCCATCCAAAAGCCAGCCAAGATTCGTACTGATCCAGGTAACCAGATCCTCAATCGCTGTTCCAAGGGGTAATCTGGGAAATGGAGAAACCGTCATTCAGTTCCTCCTGACCTGCCAAGAGCAGCAAGAACTGATCCCCTGACGATGACACCTTTTAATTTCTTCTCTTCATTAATCACGGCCAAAGGAAACCGGCTTTCTGCAATCACCGGGATGATCTCTGAAACCGGGGTATCGTGATGGATGGACACAACATCAGGGATAACAATGTCCAAAAGAGGCAAGCCTTCTTTTCCTGCCTGTAATGCATCATCTGCCGTGATAATACCTTTGAGTTCCCGGTTTTTTCCGACAACAAATAATGTGGAAATCCCGGCTTCCTGCATCATTCGTAATGCCACATGAGGGCCTGAAGTAACATGAATCATGGGATCCGGGGCTTTCATGACATCCTTTGCCGTAAGAACCCGTGAGAGATCCACATCCTCAACAAACCGTTCAACAAATTCGTTTTTGGGTTTCGTGAGGATCTCTTCAGGTGTACCGATCTGGATGATTTCGCCTGCTTTCATCAGGGCAATCCTGGATCCCAGTTTCAATGCTTCATCAAGATCATGCGAGACAAAAATGATGGTCTTTTCAAGACGATCCTGTATGTCAAGCAGTTCATTTTGCATATCACGTCGAATAATGGGATCAAGGGCGGAAAACGCTTCATCCATGAGTAAAATATCTGGTGAACTTGCAAGAGCCCGGGCAAGCCCTACCCGCTGCTGCATTCCTCCAGAGAGCTGATCCGGATAGGAATACTCATATCCGGATAAACCTACAAGATCCAGGGATTTCTTTGCTTCCTGGACCCGTTCCTCATATGGCATACCCTGAATTTCGAGACCAAATGCAATGTTTTCCAGAATATTTCTATGGGGAAGAAGAGCAAAGCTTTGAAAAACCATGCTCATCCGTTTTCTTCGGATTGATTTCATCTGGTCTGCTGAAGCGGAAACAATATCATCTCCATCAAGAAAAACCTCCCCGGTTGTCGGTTCAATAAGCCGGTTCAGGCATCGGAGAAGTGTTGATTTTCCACAACCTGAAAGGCCCATCAGAACAAATATCTCCCCTTTTTGAACTGAAAAAGAAATATTTTGTAATGCAACGATGTGACCGGTCTTTTCACGAATTTCTTTGACCGAACATCCTCTTTGGAGATGAGACAGAGTTTTCAGGGGTCTTGGTCCAAAAATCTTGGTCAGATTTCTAACTTCGATAATAGGACCCAGATTATTTATCAGAGATGGAATAATCATCCCCCCTATTCATATCTATCCCCATCAGAATATTGATGGGGGCTAAACATAGATAACTGTTTTGTGAAGGCTTTTTAGCGAAATCGCCATTTAAATTCAATTTTTAGCAACCTATGGCGATAAATTCAGGATTGAAAACAGATCAAACCATTAATTCAAGATTTACAGCCATTTTCACTAAAGAACCAATTTTAACGGACAATGATTGGATGAACTGGTGAGATAAGATACACATGAAACCGGGTATATGGATATGCTTCACGGATCACCCCTCAGCAAGGTAATGACAGTAAGAATCAAGTTCAGAGATAGTGAGGAAACCTATGTGATCAAAATAATAGACTGATCCTCCGGAACATTAAAAGCACATGTCGAGAGAGTATACATCTCAGCCATCCTGATCAGGAATAATATATGAGGCTATCAATATCTTCTCGGCAGGTATCCAGAGGATGTGGGATAGCAATTACTATTGTTCTACGTGATCCCCCATGCACATATCTGGATGATAGAGAAGACTCTATGGTAAAGAAAGAATTATTAAACACAGGTGCCTTATTAACAATGAGTGAGAAACATGCAGGAAGTCTATCAATGCGGTGTTTGTGGAAAAATTGTTCAGATAGTAGTTGACGGAAAGGGCACCCTTGTCTGTTGTAACCAACCGATGTCATTTGTCCAGGAAAAAAGTGGAGAGTTGGAAGGGAAAGAAAAACATGTTCCGGTTCTTGAGAAGACTTCTACGGGTGTAATAGTCAAAGTAGGATCAGTTCCCCATCCGATGGCTGAGGATCATTATATCGTGCAGATTGAGATAATCGGTGAGAACTTCCAACAGATCTCCATGCTTAAACCAGGAGACTCCCCGGAAGCAGAATTTTCAGTTCCTTTAGATAAGGTAGTAAAAGCTAGAATATTCTGTAACAAACATGGTTTCTGGGTTAATACGTAATTATCACCAACATAATTATTTTTTCATTAAAATTACTCCAGTACCAGATGAAACAGAATTTGAGTAATGGGTGATTTCGATGAGTGCATTTCCCAGAAAAACGGTTTTCAAATATCTTTCGCTTCATTCTTATTCCGATACAAGCGCTATAAATATTTCCTGCTCACATTACTTATGATTTCACTGAAATACTGACAAATCGGCGTTTTTAGACTTTCGGACCAAGATGGCAGAGTTGTGTTTCATGATTTACGATCTCAGAAAAACACACAATGCCAAAAAGTTTTTACATTATGCACAACTATTTGATCATGTGGTCCTATGATCATCTGCAATATTCGATCCAGAGTCCTTGTACTCATACTGGTGATGGTAACCCTGATCTCCATCAGTTTCGCAAACGCTGTTCTGGCAGAAAAAGCATATCTCTCTGTTGATCCGTTGGGCACGAAAACAATTGGCGATTTGGTCATTCTGTCCGGTGAAACAAATCTTCCGGAGGGAACAAAACTCTCTGTCAGGGTGGAAGAGGCGGAATATAACTCTGGCACAGTCGTTGTCAAAGGGAGTAACAATATTAACTGGTGGTTTGTCCCTGTCGATACCTGGGGAATCAAACCAGGAACATATATTGTCAATGCGACAGAGATAAAAGGATATAATCTGAACAAAACTGGTTATTTATATGGGAATGCACAGGGAAATACGACGTTTATATTAAACGGAACGTTCCTTGGATCTGAAATATCGGTACCTGCCAGAGGCCAGGAACACGCCTTTATTGCTCTTGATTCTATACCGGATAAAAAAACTGGCGATCTGTTTCTCATCACGGGAAAGACAAATCTCTCTGTTGGAACTGACATCATATGGGAAATCAGGCCAACCATCCTTGATTCCGACGTTGAGATCACAAATAATCCAAATCTCTCCGGGATAATGGCTAATTCCCAGGTGACAAGGGGATCTGATACTAACCGGGTATCACTCGCCCTGAATACCTATGAACTCAATCCTGACGAGTATAATGTATCAGTCGCGACGGTAAAAGGGGATATATTTAGTCCAGATATGGTATTCGGAACCGTTACTGACTACGACATTTTCACTCTGAAATAAACGCTTATCAAAGGGAGAACTATGATATTATGAAGAAGAGATATAGTACCTATGCAGGAGTTATATCCGGGATTATTCTCATTGCACTCTTTTTTAGCATTTTCATTATCAAATCGCCACTCCTTTTTTTCATACCCGTAATTACTGTTGACCCAATAACAGATCTGAATGTAGGTGAGGATAATATCCTGATCTTGACTGGAAAAACCAACCTCCCCATAAATACCATAATCTATACCGATGTATTCCCAACTGGTTCGTGTTTATCTGATAGAGAGAACTGTGAACCATATGTCAGAGGAAATGCCCAAATAATGGGAAAATTAGCAGAGTGGAATGTATGGAATGGAACTCTCAATATTTCTTCATTGGAACCGGGATCATATACGGTCATGTTTACAACTGCTCATTATACTGATAATTTTACTAACAGAGTGGAGAGTGGGCCGATAGGATCCATTCCCTTTACCATAGGAAACGAAACCTGTATCGGGGATTGTATCCGGAAGAAAACACAGGAAAAACTCCCGTTTATCAGGATCAATCAGATATCAAAACGATCGGAGGTTCCTCTTATCACCGGTATTACAAATCTTGAACCGGGGGTTGTTATGCAATGGGTTATTCAGAAAATACCCGGAACAACAAAAGAACATGTATTCGAGGGAAATTGCACAATACAAACGGGAATTAATGGAATAAACCGGTGGTCAGTTACTCCCCAGCCAGAAATGGGTTCAGGACGCTATGAGATCACGGTTACTGCCAGTCTACATGAAAAAGGACAGAGAATAGGAAAGAAAACGATATCAGCCCGGATGGAATTGAATCTCACAGAAAGCCAAGAAGATTTGATTCTCCCCGTCGAAAAAGAAGATATCTCTGAAATACTTCAAAACCCATACATCACCATTGATGCACTTCCGGAGATGAATACCAGTGAAACCTATTACATTTCCGGAACCTCAAACCTCCCTTCAGGAGAGGTATTACTCATCGAGATAATCCCCCCAAAAGGGTTACAGGACTATAACTTCACAATCAACCCACGGGATAGTTCTCAACAGGGGAGCATTTCAGGACTTTCCGGATGTGTGCAGATTGAAAATGGATCTGAGGGAATTAACCTCTGGGCGTTTGAGATACAAACGCACCTCCTTACTCCTGGAGAGTATGAAATAACTGTCAGCAATACTGGCCTGGTTAATGGATCCATGGAACTCATACCACCAACCGCTTCCAGTTCACAATCTTTTATCCTCAATGGAGGTTCTTTATGAAATATCTGGTTTTTCTTATTCTTTCCATCCTGACAGGCTGCCTGGTTGCATCACTGATTGGATGGGCGGTAGCAGTTGGTTCTCTTTTGATCCCGATTTTTGCAATTCCCTTGGGAATTATAGTCATTTTAGCCAGTAGACAGCATGTTGATGAAATACTAATAGATGACCGGACCCAGGAAATTCATTCACGTGCAGCGCTTCGAACTCTGGAAATCGGGATAATCCTAGGGATAATAGCAGCAGTCATCTTGTATTCATATGTGATTAGCGAGCCCCTTTCTCCAACAATCACCGGAACGTACAAAACCGATGACAAAGGGGTACGATCCATGGAAATCACTGTGTATCAACCGGGTTTTATAGGGAGTCCAGATCCGGTTATTCGTACAACGACTATCCCTGATGTTGACAGAATGAACGAGTTTGAAGCCATGGAATATTCCCAGTTTAGACGGGAGAGTTTTCAGGATAATGAACGAAAAGGACTTGTGGGATTGACACTCGCTTTTGGAGTCATATCTTTGTTGATTATTTTCGGAGTGTTTAACCTCTATTACACCCGTAAATACTAAAAGACCTTGATTCATATGAAAAACCGGATCAAAGTACTGAGGGCTGAGCATAATATGACTCAGGAAGAACTGGCAAAACGAATAGGTGTCACTAGAAACACGATAATTTCCATTGAAAAAGACAAGTACTGCCCCTCTATGAAGGTTGGATTTCGCATTGCGCGAGTCTTTGATGTGGGACTTGAAGATGTTTTTTCGTATGAAGAAGAGAAAGACGGGCCTGCATCAGAGGATACATAATAACATTTTACCATAATCTTCAAAAATGTTACAGAAAGACGAATCGATAAAAATTAATCTTTTTTACCTGATTCACAGACAAATCATATTCCTGAATAGAGATCATCACTTATTTTTCTCTTTCAGTTCTGCTTATTTACGACGGCAACACAATCCCCCATAACATTCACTGTACTAAAGAGATTAACGCGGGAAAGGCCTCGTATATGAGTTCAGAGAATTCTGTTTTGTACGTATTTTTTTTCTGAAACCGGTGAATTAGTAGCACAAGCTGACAACCAGGCCTAAATTGAAAGAACCTGATAGATTAGACCGATGGTGCCGGAACTCCATTCAGGGAGCAGATGATTTCTGAGGCCATTACGAACGGAACAGTCAGGGTGGATTATATCTCCACAAGACCAGAAACAGGAGGAATATATTACAAATCAGTGTATGCTGAGAAAGTAACCGGAAGCGATGAAAAATTATATGTCGTTGGTTCAGGAATATATCAGTAAATTCAGAAAAATTTCATTTTTCTGGATTTTTTGGAATTATTCGGCAACTACCAATTGGTGACAACATAAATGACAGATATGAGACGTATCGCACCGGTTCTGATGGTTATTACAGTTATTGGAATAATAACTCCCTGTACTGGGGTAGATTTTTCATTGCCCGGAATAGAGGGATTAAATGTTACTAACGTAACAGAAATCGAAAAAGAAGGTTTTTTAGCAATAGATGAACAAGATTGGAATAAATTATTGTCAATTTCTCAAAGTGGATTAGAAAAGGGTCTTGAGGATCCGGTATTGTACACAATGAAAGGATATGCTCTTCGAAAACTGGGAGATAGTCAGAATGCACTTATTGCAGATTCGAGAGCGATTGAGATCCAACCAAATCCGGTGCGATATGAAAACAGAGCGATGACTCATCTTTCCCTGGGTAATTATTCAGCAGCGTTATCTGATGCACAGAATGCTCTATCCTTGAAATCAGATTACGGTACGGCATATGCAACGAAAGCACTTGCATTTTCTTTCCTTGGGAACAACACTGCGGCAACAGAGAACATCGATCAGGCATTCTTATTCATGCCGGATAATGCTGCCATTCTTCATATCGCTGGAATTGTAGAGATGAATAACGGGAATTGCTCTGCTGCAATAGCTTACTTTGAAAGATCTCTTGCTGAAAATGCTGAGTACTCACTTCCCTGGCCTACAATGCCAAACGCAACCATAGACTTGGAAATAGCCAGAAATAAGTGCTCATAAACCAGTGCAGGGCTGAACGTGGATATGTATGGAACTGGAAGTGTTCAGAGTCTGGCAGATATCACCAGATAATTTATCCGGTTGATTAGACTCATGGCATCTTCCTGGTATGTATCATCCTGAATAAGGATATCAAAGGTTTTACCCTTTGAAGATCTTTTTCAATGAACCCATGATACCCCCGCTTCCCCCCTGGGAGGCAAGGAGTAATTGGGCTATATCGGCGACATCCGGTGATGATTGCATGGCCATCTTCGATTGCTCACCAAGGAGGTTTGAAAGCCCGTTCTTATCCATACCTCCTCCTGAAACCATAGAACCTACCTTTCCAAGGACGATAGGAACGGCAATCTGAAGAATTTTTCCAACAATTGCAGGAGGGAGTCCAGTCTTTTTCGCTATTGCATCCTGTATCGGGCCAAGCTGACTTCCAAGCAGGCTGGAAACAAGTCCTGCGCTTCCAGAAGGCTGGGAACCGCTTAAAAATCCACTTAAATTATCCATCGGATTTGCACCACTCATCTGGGAGACCATACCCATCATAGCATCCATACCACCTGACTTTGATGCGTTATTTGACATGGAACCAAGGATCAGGGGCATTGCCATTCCTAAGGCAGATTGAACAGCACTCGGATCTCCTCCTACAGACTGGCTGATTGAAGCGAGATTATCACCCGATGCTACCTCTTTCATCAGTTCCGAAACAATAGAATCCATCTTCATATCTCCGTTTTTTACCAGACAGAATACTGATGAGCCCAATAATTCATTCTTATACTGACCTGACCAGCTATGAATAAAGGTATCAGAATCTGGTTACTTCAGAAGTGCTTAAGATCCGTTAAAGATACCGGACACAAAAAAAGGATAAAGAGAAGGGGAGAAGGGGATTACAGAGGACCAGTCAGGTGTGGGAGGAACCATCCCACAATAGAGGTTACAATCCAGATTACAACTGCAATTATAAGGGATTTAACCCACCCAATTGTGTACAACTTTTGTAATGCAATAAGCCATACAATACCTGCAATAAAGGCAGCGATTAAACCCTGACCGATGAGATAGTAAATCAGGGTATAGATAACAGTACCAACAATTGCTGCGATAAATGCAGTTTTTATGTCTTCCGTCTCGCCGAAAATTTTCGTTATGATGTAAATAATCACCGCTGACACTATCAGGGCAATAATAAACATCAAAACTGCAGTTACTGTCAGGTCCATAGTATACCATTCCCTGTTCCATCATATATCTGTTGGGATATCATACAACTGTGAAAACTTGTCAGACAACCCTCATTGGATAGTAACTGGTATCATAGACCACGCTTGGAAATATCCTCAATTTCGAGGCTTTTTTTACACATTCAATTTCTCGGACGAGGATTTTAGAAACAGGATATGTTTTTGGAGATCATTGGTATACCTCTAAAAAATGGTTTGGTAGTCATTTAAGAGCTGATTCACCAGTTTCATTAAATCGAAAAATCCTCAAAAATTAAGAGGGGATATAATTTCCAGGAGAGAAATGATTATCGTTCATGAGGATGAGTAACCATATGAGGGAACAAAAATGGGGCTTCTTGATAATATTGGCGGCGCTCTGGGAGGAATGCTTTCATCCCCTGAAGGAAAGGAACAGATTATGAAGTTTATCTCGTCTCCGGAAGGAATGGCAATGCTTCAACAGTTTATCAGCAGTCCGGATGGGAAAAAGGTTGCAGGTCAACTCCTTATGCCAATACTTGGAAATCTTGGAATTCCTGATGATTTGAAACAAGCTCTTCAGCAGTACGTGAAATAACCTGATAACTCTGGATGATAATATGACAGGGAAATTTGAGGTTTACAAGGATAAAGCAGGGGAATTTCGTTTCAGATTGAAAGCAGGGAACAACCAGGTTATCCTTACCGGAGAGGGGTACAAATCAAAATCAGGCTGCACAAAAGGAATTGAGTCGGTGAGAAAGAATGCCGGGAATGATTCCAGGTTTGCAGTCAATCAGGATAAGAACGGGAAATTCAGATTTACATTAAAAGCGGCAAATGGAGAGGTCATTGGGCAAAGCCAGTCATATGCTTCAGAAATGTCATGTAAAAAGGGTATTGCCTCGGTGCAGAAAAACAGTGTTGATTCTCAGATCATCGAGATCTCCGAATGAGAGGTGATGAACCCTTCCGTTTATTTTCCACTCTTTTTCATCATGCATTCGTTCATTCATCGCAAATTTGTTTAATTATCTAAAAATAAAGCTCCTTTATCGCATGGCAAGTTAAAAGGAAATCATTTCCGGTGTTACTCTCACGGATCTTTGTCAGGTTATAGAACATTGCACATTTCATGGAGACTAATTAAATAGCTTCACGGAATCCTCCCAGGAATTACCGATTATTTTTTTATTATATATTATATCTTACGGGACGTCAGTGAAGATATGCATAAATAGAAACTCATCAAATGTTCACATATACCACCAGATTAATGACCCATTCAGGATGGTGGCAGGAACGTGTCTTCTATTCGGAATATTTTGACACTTCGTTCCTACCCTCTATGAATAGATGTTGAATACCCTGGAGAGGAGGAAAAATATGAAATTTTTAAATAATTTGTCAATGGCTAAAAAATTAATTATATTTACCATTATAGCCGTTGCAGGTCTGTGTATTGTCGGATATATTGGGATTTCCAGCCAGATGCAGACAACAGACACACTGAATGATATGTACGATTATAATCTGCAGAATATTGTGTACATCGATGATCTGAGAGCGAATATGATCTTGTACAGTCGTTCGGTTGTTAACCACTTGGCTGCCAGGAATGCTGAGTACCGGGCAAACTGGGAAAAAACGATGGCTGAACAGGATAAAGACATTCAGGAATCCTTGAAACGAATAATGGTCCGAACTGATGTGGGGAAAGAGACCGTTGTTAAGATTGAGAATGAGTGGAATGATTATACGACAGCTGTACAAGGTCTTGTAAAACTGGTTAATGAAGGGAAGATGGATGAAGCACGAGATTATCGTGATAAGGAAACTCTGACACGACTTGATACCGTGACCGCCACCATTGAGGAATATCAGAAATTCATCATCGAACTTGCAGAAACAGCGAAAAAGAATAGTGATACACAAGCTGCCAATGCATTTACCGCCATGATCCTCATCTCGCTCATCGTTGCAGCCATCCTTATAGGATTTGCTGTAATCCTCACCAGGAGTATTACCGGTCCATTAAACCGGGTTGTTGAGATGCTCAATGAACTCACAAAAGGGCATCTGAGCATACGGCTCTCTCTTGATCAGAAGGACGAACTTGGAGTCATGGCATCAACCATGGACAATTATGTTGAAATACTGCAGAAAAATCTCATCGGAACGCTTCAAAAGGTCGCAAAGGGGGAGAAGAATATCCAGCTCATTCCTGCAGCAGATGATCAGGATGAGATTGCTCCTGCAGTGAACACCATGATTACCACCATTGAATCAGTCGTCGGAGAAGTGAATGGTCTTATTGCAGATGCACAGGAAGGAAACCTAAAGACCAGAGGGAAACCAGAACAGTTTGTTGGATCATACCGGGAGATTATCGAAGGTATCAATAACATGCTTGAGGCTATCACGACCCCACTCAATGAAGCACTCCGGGTAGCAGATCTCTTTGCCCATGCAAAATTCGGATCCCGGTTTGACGAATCTGTTGAGGTGAGAGGAGATCTTATTGCTCTCAAAGAAGGTCTTAACACCGTTGGTAGAGAACTATCACTGGTTATAAGGGAAGTGTCTGATCAGGTAGGTGCCCTCACCGCATCAGCCGAAGAAGCAGCGGCAAGTGTAGAGGAAGTCACCGCCGGAGCAGCTACCCTCGCCCAGAGTTCTGGCCTTGTAAGTACCAATGCAGAAAGCAGTGTCAGATCCGTCGAACAGGTGCTCAATGCCATGGAGGATCTCTCATCATCCGTCGCAACTATTGCAACAAAAGTGGATGCAGTGAGTAAACTCTCCCAGGAAGCAAATACCCTCTCAACAAATGGAGTTACCCAGGCAGGAGTAGCAGAAAAGGGAATCACGGCAATTAATGATTCGGTCAATGATGTCGGATCCATAATTGTTGAGATACGCTCCCAGATGAACGAGATCGGAAAGATAGTAGATATAATTGGAGATATTGCAGACCAGACAAATCTGTTAGCCTTAAATGCCGCAATAGAGGCTGCACGTGCAGGAGATGCAGGAATGGGCTTTGCCGTAGTTGCGAACGAAGTCAAAACCCTTGCCCAGGAATCACAGGGTTCGGCAGAAAATATCGGTCAGATCATTGCATCGCTTCAACAACAATCTGAACGTGCAGCAAAAGCAATGGATCAGGCAACAACCGAAGTATCAAAGGGATCTGACGCGATAACCGATACTATACAGTTCTTCCATACCATTGCTGACCAGGTGGAGGATATCTCACAGAACATGGTTGAGGTGGCGAGCCTTTCAGAAGAAGGAGCAGCAGCGGTTGAAGAGATCACTGCAAGCATCTCTGAAGTGAAGAACCTGTCTGAACTGACAGCCCAGGAGGCAATTGGATCATCTGCGGCATCAGAAGAAGCCTCTGCAGCCTTAAACCAGATATCAACCGTGATATCAGACCTCTCGGTTATTGCCACACGGATAAACAGTTCGATGGATCGTCTGAACGGGTGATCCCACCTGGCAATTTTTGGAGGAGAAGATGGGAACCTATACGATGAATTATGAAGAAGAAGAACCGGTAGTCATAGAGAATACCCGCAAATCCACTGCATCCGGCCGGACACGAGATGGCGGAACACATCAGTTTGTTGAGTTCATCCTCGGCCATGAGAACTTTGCCGTCAATCTTTTTCACACCCGTGAGGTGATAACCCCAACCGAGATTACTCCACTTCCCAATGCACCTGCATACATCACCGGGATTATGGATCTTCGCGGGATAATTACCACAATTGTTGATCTGAAACAGATGATGAATATACAGACCAGCTCAGATGGGAAAAAACGAGCCAGGATCATTATTCTTGACCAGGATATCTCAAAAAAACCGGTTGGCATTCTCGTCGATGATGTTTCATCAGTGACCACCTATGCAGCGGGTGATATTGATCATGATGCTGATGACACAGCCCATCGTGGCCGAAGTATTCTGGGTGTTATCAGGAGAAAAGGAAAAGAAGGCGGGAAAGACGGACATAGCCTGGTTCTCTGGCTGGATATTCATACTATGATAGAGAGAATATCAGGTGAGATATAATCAGGTACAATACTGGAGGAGATGAACAGGTCTCATATTACATCCCAAATACCGTGATCTGCTTTCCCTGATACTCAATCGTATCAGAAAATATCTTCTCATCCCAGTTCTCTTTTTTTCACGGTCAAATATGAGGAGAAACACCTCATCTTTTCCGCACCGGTCAGCATATCTGATAACCGGGTCAAGTTGATGACAGAAAATTCCTCCTCGTGATTCTGAATGATTCTGCCAGAAAAAGAATTAATCCGGGATATCCTCACTGTCGCCATCTCCAAGTTCTCTTCGGTTTATTGTCAACAGGAGCTGACTCATTCCTAGTACCATTTCATCTCACGAACTAAAATACGAATAAGGATATAAAAAAGCATAAGAATTAATAAATTAACATATTTTTCACAGAGAACCATTTCATGAAAATAATACTGAAAAAACAAATTTTTTGGGTCCTTGTCTGCCTGGCAGGTCTTTCCTTTTCATTCGGTATGGCAGATGATACCAGGTATTCTACAAATGTAATAGGAATACCGAATTTTCTGCCTGATCCTCCATACGTGAATGGAAGTATCCTTGTGCAGGCAAAATCAAATTCTGATGGAACGATTCAAACCCTGTCTGATATCAATGCAGCAATTGGGGCAGAAGTTACCAGAGATTATGGTACCGTGGGGATTTCAGGATTATCACTGATCGCCCTTCCTGACACAATTTCAGTTCCTGATGCAATCCGGTATTATTCTGGTAATCCTGCTGTTGCTTATGCTGAACCTGATTATTATGTCAGGGCATTAAAAACACCTGATGACCCGCAGTTCTGGCGACAATGGGGACTTTCCAATACTGGAACGCCATTTAAGGAAAATACCAGCCCAGGGCTGTCTGGTGCAGATATCAGTGCCCTTCATGGATGGAATGAAACCACTGCAACACATGGAACAATCATCGCTGTTCTTGATACCGGCGTTGACATCGGTCATCCTGACCTGGCCAAAAACCTCTGGAGTTCATCAGAATCCGGAACCATTCTGCATGGAATAAATATTCTGGAAGATAAACCGGTTGAACCGTGGGATGATTATGGTCATGGGACTCATTGTGCCGGAGTTATTGGTATGATCGGCAATAATGGAGAAGGAGGAACAGGTGTTGCCTGGAATACCACCATCATGCCGATAAAAGTCCTGAATTATTTTGGAAACGGTAAATTATCTGACTTGGCATTCGGCATGGCATATGCAACGATGCATGATGCCTCGGTTATCAGTTGTTCATTTGGAGTAGAATACAGCAGGGTTATGGAAGATATCATCCGGCAGTCACCGGCTCTTTTTGTGTGTTCAGCAGGGAACAATGAAGTGGATCTGAATAGATATCCGCAGTATCCGGCATGTTACAACCTCAGTAATGTCATAGCCGTAGTAGCTACTGATGCCCAGGACCATCTGTCAGATTTCTCAAATTATGGGAACCGGACGGTTCATGTCGGAGCTCCGGGTTCAGATATTTATAGCACCATCCCATCCAGATATTCCTATACGCCACTCTTTGAAGATCCCACATTTTCAGAGGGAAATTTCACGCTCACCGGGAACTGGACCCGGAATCCCGGTACCATGCCAGGAGAGCCCGTATCATTACAGGGAGTGCTCCCAGAGGATCTTTTTCATGATACCTATAGTATTGAGATGAACAAAACTGTTCTTATACCGGATGATACAGGAAAAATCCCATATCTGGTATGGGATATCAAAGGCGATTTTTGGGGGAGCCTGGTGATTGAGTACTCCAACGGCGTTGTGAATTGGACCACATTATGGGATTATACTGCTTATTTCGAAGAGGATGACTGGAGACAACTATTCATTCCGTGGAATTCATGGTATTCTGATCCCTCATACAAAGTCAGATTTTCATTTCAACCATTCAATGGAGTAATAAAAAATGATTTCTCCATCAGGAATATCATGATCGGATATCGGGGAGAAGTAACAAAACCTGAATATGGGTACATGAGCGGTACATCGATGGCAGCTCCAATGGTCTCTGGTATGGCCGGTCTCATCAAGGGAATAGTACCGGATCTCACTGCAGAGGAGGTAAAGCAGGTGATCATGGATACCACTGACCCGCTCCCGTCACTTCAGGAAAGAACCATCACCGGAGGGAGGGTAAACCTGTCAGCAGCTCTGAAATCCCTGAAAAAAGATGATATCATCCCTCTATATCCAGGATGGAATCATGTATCTGTACCCAGGCAACTCAAAGAAGGATATGATACGGCACAGATTTTTGCCAGCGTAAACTCATCCGGACATTCAGTCCTCGTGTATGTGAATAATTCTACCGGATACAAAACGCTCTCAATGAATGATCCGGTGGTCCCACTCCAGGGATACTGGGTCTATTCAACCAGTACCATGGCTGTCCCGGTCAGGCTTTCAGATCAGATAAAACCATTTTCCAGAGAGATTCAGGCAGGATGGTCATCGGTCGGAGGCTGGATGGAGACTGATATTTCAGCAAAAGAGACATTTCATAGTCTGATGAATACCTGGTCATATGCTACCGGGTATGACGCTGTTGTCCAGCAGTACGAAGAGCCAATTATCCGGGGAGGAACCGGAAACCAGAGTGATGAAAGACCGATACAACCTTATCACGGGTACTGGCTGTATTGCTCACAGAATGGAACCTATCAGACAGGATTTGGATAAGGGGCGGAGAAAATTTTAATACCTTAACTTTTCATTACAATTTCTGAAATTTCTCATTATGCGAGAAGAGAACTGCGGGCCTCTTTTAGTTATGATTAATAGAGGGATACAGAAGAATAATTTCCACTTTATCAGGCATCAGAATCTTTTCAACATTCTTTCGATAACATTATAAGTAATACACTTAAGATACCTACATTCCTTCTGGAGGATGTCATATGAAAACGTTGTACTCTATTGGAATTATTATTGGTCTGGTTTTATTAACAATGCATGGAGTTTTTGCGGAATCTTTAATCTCCTTTGATCAAAATATTAAACCAAACCCGTATGCAACTGATGATCTGATCTCCCGTGCCGGTACTATGAATATTCCTGCGGGGATTGGAGTTCTCACATCAACCGAAATAATAGAGCCATATTGGGCTCCGAAGGATGATCTTCTTCCGATCAGGATTGAATTCTCTCCAGTTAATGAAAACGGACCGATTGCCGATATTTCGAGTGTCGGACAGGATATGTACCAGTTTGGAAATGAAGTAAAGGGTTTGAGTTTTTCAAATGGTGTTCCTCTGAACATAGTAACGAAATATCTCATTAATAGTTCTGCAAATATCCCATATTACGTGATTTTGGAAAATTCTCTTGATAAAGGAGATACAATTCATGATTTTAATCTGGCCTATTCGGCGGAATATGAACCAATAACCTATAACCGTACTGCATATAGTTCGGGAAATCCTGAAGGAACGTACAAAACAAGTATGGGAGATATCAACCTGTCTTTTTCTGATAAAGCAAATGAACTCCCGTATATAAACGGGACATTTGATAATGGATATGTCATTGGTGGAACATTGAATGGACCAGTCTGGACTGGATCGTGGGGGCCGGATGATGCCGTATTTGATAAGAATCCTAATCAGGCGACCTTTGGACAATTTATGGTAGTATTTCATGAAGGGTGGTCATCTTTTTCAGGAACAAAAGGAATTTGGCATAGTTGTTCGAATGATGGACCATTTACTGGTGAAAAAGTAACAGTGTAAATTTTCCATACTAATTATTTTAATCTCTTTTTGGGACACGATATTCACATAAAGATCCTTACCATCTTGTTCATCCCGGTAAAAACATTAAAACCGAATTCATTATTGTTTAGGAATTTCTCTTCTGAAAGGACAATACTGGTTGCCACATCCGGGACATAGAACAAGATAACTGCTCATAGCAGCAGTAACGATACATATCCAGAATATAACAAACAGATACAGCGATGTGATAAGAACAATCTGGGGTATGAGAATGATTATCGCAAACAAAATCCCGGTCAGAATAATGGTCCTGGAAGAATATGGTCCAGTTGACTGGTTCCAGAACGTTGCCAGATAACCGGGGATGATATGAACACATGTTCTCTTAATGGGACAGGAAGCACAAAAGACTCTGACTATAAGCAATCCTGCAATGAGACAGATGAGGAGATATCCCCCGGCCAGATAATAGGATATAGGTAAGAATGCAAATATTCCAATCAGAATGGCTATGGTTCCAAAAATAAGACCCAGAGTTCCGGGAATAGTCCGGTTCATATCCAGTATTGGAAGAGAAAGATATTATTTTTGTCTTATTACAACGAAGAGACAGCCCACATTATCAGGGTGAATGTGATTAGTTTTTATTAACGCAGAATCTTGAAGAACTCTCTTTTCAGACCCCTTTAGGTGACACTTTATCGTAAGTTAGTCCTGTTATTCTTGAGATATTTTTCTCCAACTATCTTTTGGAACAACCATTTCAAACCTGACTCCCTCCCCGGGAAGGCCACATTCACGTATTAATATTTTCGTAATATCCAGTATTTCCCTGATTAAAAATAATCCCATTCCGGTATTCTTCCCATGGCCTTGTTTAAATATTACCATTTTTTCCTCATTTGGGACCCCTACACCATTATCAACATATTCTATTAGATAATCATCGCCTGATTGCCGGGCGGATATTGTAATTTTTGAAACGTTCTGACCATGCCTGTGTGAATTATCAATGAGATTATACATTACTTTCTCAAACATGGGATCCACATAAATTTCTATAGGAATATCCAGCAATAAAAGTTCAATACCATTCAGCACAGACTTTATCGATGGTCTGCTCATCACTTCCCCGATCTGAATCCAGATAGGGTTCTGCACACCGAGTTCCTGATATTCTTTAGTAAAGGAGATCAGATTTTTGATATCATTTCCTGCGGTAAGGATATTTTTCAGACTTTTTTCTTCTATTTCATTTGAAGTAGCAGCAAGGAGTATCTCACTATATCCATAGATGACCATGACTTTATTGAGGATATCATGTCTGGTCACACTACTTAGGATTGCCAGTTTGTTCTGAGATACTTTGAGTGCTTCATAAGCCCTCATTAATTCTTTTTCTGACTTTTTTCGCTCGGTGATATCAAAAACATAATTCGTGACCCCAATGATGGAATTTTCTTTATCATAAACCGGTACAAAAATACTTGAAATCCAGGTACAATAATCTCTGGATGGAAGATGAAATTCAAGGTCTGGTGCTACTATCTTTTCTCCGGATATGGCATCAAAAAAATAGGGAAATGGTCCGTTTTTATCTAAATAAGGGAAAAATTCAAAGACCACGTTCCCTTTCATCGGTTCACCTTTTAGTCCGAAAATGCGTTCCATTTCAGGATTATAAAATAAAACCCGGGCATCTTTATCGAGCACCATGATTCCGATATTAGCAGAGTTTACAATTGTTTTGATAAACTCTTCACTATCTGCGAGTTCTTTCTGACTCTTGATAAGTTCGTGATTTGAGCCTTGAAGCTCATGAGTTAAGGATAGAAGTTCTTCGTTATTATCTCTCAGTTTATCATTTGCTGCCTCTAATTCACTTGTGATTTTTTGAATCTCTCCCCACAACCGGGAGTTATTTATGGCAAGACCGAGGAAAGAGGTCATGGAAAGAGTGAGGTTAAGATATTCCCGTATCCTGTCCGGAACAGAAACACCAAATATACCTAAAATACCGAGTGTAGTTTTTTTATGATGGAGAGAAACCACAAATCCCTCATTATTGTCAAGGAGATAATAATCCCTTTCAAATCCGATTAAGAGCGATTTATATTCCGAAATCTTTTCCCCGGAAGGAAAAATACTGATCTCTCCAGGCCCTGTAGAAAAATAGGGAATATATTCAATTTTTTCAGGTGCAAAAAGAGATTGAATCATGATAAAAATCCGGGATATTACCTCCGGTTCTTCACTTACCGATGCAATCTCACTGATAAGTGCCATTACTGCCATCTGGGTAGCAGAGGATTGGAGGACAGATTGATCCTCTATGGTACTTGAATCCTTGATTTGTTTCATTCTCCATTTGCAGATTGCAGCTTCAATTATCGCTGTCAGGTATGAAGTACCTGTTTTGAGAATCGTTAAATGCAATCCGGCAAAGGTCTCAAATGATCTGATAATATCTTCAGGTATGGGGATAACACCAGTATCTAAAAGGGTAATTCCATTCAAACTCGAAGAAAAAAAAGTAGTTGGGATAGATGGATCAAATCCCATCCCGGTTACATATTCCTCCCAATTTAAAAGCCATCCGGGAAAGATAAAATAACTCCCCTTTTTAGCAAAATCATGTATGAGTTCAACAGGGGCAACCAGGGCATGACAGGTATCCGGACCGGTATGGATGATATTTGAAGGAAGGATGTCTCTTTTTGAAATTGCTACATCGCCGAATAATAATCCGCTATTTTCCGGATTTACATATGCCGAGAAGTACGTCTTTAAATAATCAATTTTACTTTTTCCTGCAGTACAAAAATGTGGATAAAAAAACAGCTTTGTTCCTTTCGGGACAGAAAGGCTCCCATATATGTATGTGATCTCTTTTTGTAATGTCTCACAGAAAAAGAGACAGAGTTCACCCTCCTTTTTACTAGACAGAAATCGGATACCTCCCGTATTCATATGTTGCATCACGGATGGCATAGAGCACTTCATCCGGAACCTGCAAAGGAATTTCTCCGTGATTATCACTCAGGATGAAACCTCCACCTGGAGCTGCATCTGAAATTACCTTTTTTACAACTGAAAATGCTTTTTCCCGACTCCAGTGTCTCATCTCTATGCCATTGAGGTTACCAATAACGGTCACCTTCCCGGCACATTTTTGTTTAATCTCTGAAAGGTTTTCATTTTCACCGCCCCAGACCGCTACACCTGCTGTTCCCGTGGAAATGACGTTATCCAGGATAGCAAGAGTCCGGGCTGAAGCAAACCCTGTCACTACTGGTCCGGGGACTTTAGGAATCAGTTCCTTTGCTATTAAAAGGCCTGTTTTCCGGTATAATTCCGGGGGAATAATGGTCGGAGATGAGACCGGGTCATAATAGATGATTCCATTAGCTCCGGCATCCATTTGTGCGGTTGCCCAGTCCAGGAAAAATTGTTTATTTACTTCAATGAGCTGGTTAAACCGGGTTTCATCAGAGTATATGAGTTTAATATAATTTTCAAATCCCATCTGCATAACAGGGAGTGAAAGAGGGGATATAGCGACACCAAAAATGGGAGCATCATCCGGAGAATCTTTTTTCAGGGTCTTTATCATATCCAGAACCATCTGGAGGCAATCTGTCTCTTTGACTACCGGAGCGGTCAGGGAATCGATATCTTTCCCCTCTCTAATTATCGGCCTACCACTATTTGGCGGTCCGTCATCCCTGAATATTACATCTCCGCCAAATGCTTCGTATTCAACCGGAGTATAATGAAATCCGATATATGCATCAGTCCCGAATTTTTCATGGATTGAAATAAGCCCCTGAGCTACCAATTCTGAAGATGTAAAATATTTTTTCAGGGATATGCCCATATCCCTTGCCGGATGCATGGTAGGGTTGAGGATGAGAGGAACCCTGTCCGGTTCTGTATGACTGATTGTTGTCAGAATTCTCTCTAATGAAGTCATTGTCATGATATACCCTCCAATTCCCTGAGGGCGGTGATTGCGTCTGATGCTGTCAGACATACACGGTCTGCTCCCACTTCTCTGCCAAGGTCCGGATCAAACCGGAATGGTGCTCCCCCTACGATAATTTTTACCCCCTCAGAAGATATCTGGGGTGATATTTCCCGAATTTTTAACGCTGACGGAAGCATCAGGGTAGATATAAATAGGTATTTTATTTCATCTTTTTTAATGAGAGACAGGAGCTCAGCAACATCTCTTCTGCCATATCGAATTGGTGAATAACCGGCACCAATAAGAAATACTGAAACGATTCGCTCTCCCAGCATGTGATAATCTTCAAGTACCACCGTTGCAATTTTTCCTTTTGCTCCACCCGGCAAATCATTATGAGGAAACAATCCCCCAATTGCTTCTTCAATTATTATTCCTGCCATATATACTTGAGAAATCGCAAGAGTCCCTTCCTCCCATCTTCTTCCGATTTCTTCCAGAGCAGGAACGATTATTGCATCAATAACATGAAGTTTGTCCTCATTTTCTGTGGATTTTGAGAGGATTTCCCTGACAGCAAGACGGTCCATGTAAAGCAGAGCAGAGATCAACTCGTCAATCCTCTTTTTGGAAAAATCTGCTGTCATAATTAAAATCCTATTGATTTTCCTAGAAAATATAATTTTCCTGCTTGAAAGAGGAGGAATACCTTTTTAAAAAATTTAGGTACACACTTTTTTTACATTGATTTCACCTATCTTACTTCAAAAAATTATCACATGAGGCTCCGCCTCATAGGTGTTTTTTTCGTATGGCTGAATAGTTACCGTAACATAAATATCAGCAATATATTGAGACTATTGGCTATCCTCAAGTTTTTTGCCGGGTTAAAGATCGTTTATCAAACATATCATCAACAAACCATTACTTAAAACATGATACTCCAAAGTAAGTTACTCCGGAGTAACATACTTTTAAGTAACATATTTATTATCTTCGAGCCTGTAGTATACGATATGTTTCTTAACCGTGAGGCTGAACTCACATCACTTCAGCAACGGTTTGATGACAATAATGCAGAGTTCATTATTGTATATGGACGAAGACGTGTTGGCAAATCTGAACTAATCGACCAGTTTATCATAAAAAACACCGGTGTTCGAATTCTCGCACGAGAAGAGACAAAAGGGTTACAACTGAAAGAATTTTCCTCAGAACTTACCGCATTTTTTGGGGATACGCATCTCTCATCTGTGGTTTTTCCGGACTGGGATGCCATTTTCTCCTATATCAGGTCATATAAAAACAAACGGGTAATCATTGCATGTGATGAGTTCCCATACCTGGTGAATGAGGATCCTTCCCTATTGTCAGTAATTCAGTACCATTGGGACACATGGCTTAAGGATTCACACCTGTTCCTGATAGTATGTGGTTCCTCAATCAGTATGATGGAAGAAATGACCATGAGATACGAAAGTCCTCTGTTTGGAAGAAGAACCGGACAATATCTCATAAAACCATTACGATTCACGGATATTCTGGAGCATTTTCCAGACTTTAACACAGCAGTAAAGCATTATGCAGTATTTGGGGGAACCCCGGCATATATATTCAAAGCGGAAAAGAATAAAGACATTTATGAGAATATTATCTCCAGAATTCTGTCAGAAGACTCGATACTATTCCGGGATACAGAATTTATTCTCATGTCAGAGGTATCAGAACCCCGATATTATTTCTCAATCCTTCGTTCAATTGCAGAAGGAAATACAACGCCATCAAAAATATCCCAGATGACAGGATTAGAACGGTCTACCGTCTCGAAATATCTCCAGGTACTCATGAACCTCCAGCTCATAATCAGGGAGATTCCTGCAGGAGAACCATTAAAGAGTAAAAAAGGACAATATCTCTTATCTGACAATTATTTTGCATTCTGGTTCAGATACGTCTATCCTTATGTGAAATCAATTGAAATGGGTAATGGAAGATCCCTTTGTGTTCAGGAGGTAAAACCAACTCTTCAGGCATATATCGGAAGAAAATTTGAGGGGTGCATAGAGGATCTGTTATGGAAGTTTAATGAATTCGGGCTGCTTCCCTTCAGGTTCCATTCCTGCTCACGGTGGTGGATGAAAGAGCATGAGATTGATCTTATCGCCTTCAGTGATACAGATGTTCTATTTTGTGAGGTGAAATGGCAGGAAAAGGTGAATGCAGAAAAAGTATTTGCAAATCTTCTGGTAAAAAGTAACGTTTTTCTTTCATACCATCCTGAATTTCGTGATAAGCACTATCTGGTCATTGCAAAAACATTTACCCAAGAATCCGGGATTGCATCTAACAAGGTCCATATCTGGAATACTACCTCATTGGATGAGATGTATCGCCGAAGCAGGCCATAAATTCATAAAAAAAGAGGAGCGATGCTGATAACCCCTTATATTCACCAATCGTTCTGAAGTTTTATTCTTTTTTCTTGTAAACCTCATCAGGATCAAACATCCGTTCTCCGGAAACGGTCCCATCAAGCCTTCGGTAAAAGCATGACCGGTATCCGGTGTGACATGCTGCTGTAAGCTGATCCACCAGGTAGATGACTGCATCTTCATCACAATCAACCAGAATTTCATGAACTTTCTGGAGGTGTCCTGATTCCTCTCCCTTCTTCCAGAGTTTCTTTCTGCTCCTGCTGTAATAATGGGCAAATCCGGTTGACTGAGTCAGGTCAATAGCCTCTTTGTTGGCATATGCAAGCATCAGTACATCCTTTGTCGTATTGTCCTGGGCAATTACCGGTACTAATCCCTTTTCGTCAAAATTAATCGTAATCATGTTATCGTTTCCATCTCCCATTTGTAAAGAAATGAAGTATACTCGTACAGTATGATGAGATGAGGTTTAAATCTGTTCATTTTTTAATACAAGGCATAAAAGGCCACGTATCTTTAACCGACCATTCCCGGATAACATCTGGTTTACTCTCACAAATACCTATTTAAGTCCTTATGTCTCCCGAGATTCACCAAAACGCCGTCAATTGAAAAAACCTTAAATGCCCCCATATATTACATCAATTTACCAAATCATTCCGGTTCTCATTCCAATATTTGGGGGTTTGATCAGATGACAAAACACCTGCCTCTTCGATAGACGAATTTTCAGAACAATCATCGGTATGAATTATACCAATGCTCATAGTCCTTATGATCTTCAAAGCAATGGAGGATATACAGCGTTTCTTCCCGGATCTCATAGATTATCCGTGCCTGCCGTGTCACCTTCTCTACATGGAATGGGATGCCATATTTCAAGTGACGGCGGGGTGGCAGAGACTGGATCTTCTCAAAATGTGATAGGAAGAGGATTTGGAGATCGCGTGGGAGTCGTTCAAACTCCCTGGATGCAGATGCTGCAAATACAATCTCCATTATGATCACTTCTTCAGAAGCTTCTTCATATCCTCAAGAGAGGAGAGAGGGGTGCTGCCAGCCAATATCTCCTCCATCTCAATAGAGACGCCCCTGTGAACAAGCATCATCTCTTCTTCCTCGAGCATCTTTTCATATGCCAGAATTGCCTGTCGAATTACCTCGGTCTGATTCCCCGCATACCCCTTATCAATGATCCTCCGGATCGCCTCTTCATATGGTCTCCCGATATTAATGTTCATATAAACACCACTTCAATGTAGAATAATTATGCATTCAATGATATAATAAGTGCCTATTGATTAAAGATCTATCATCACCGACCATTCCCGGATAACATCTCATTATTTTTCATATCCGACCGATATCCGGAGAGAAGAGAACGAAATGGCATTGACAAATTTACTGTCGATGCAAAAATATTTCTCATCGCCTCTCAGCTGTTTCTTCAGAGAATAGACAATGCAGAATCAAACCGTCAGGGTTTAATTGATACCTCTCCTTCTATTGTTCTATGATTAACATTGCACTCCCAAAAGGCAGTCTTGAAGAACAGACCCTGCAACTTTTTAAAGAAGCCGATCTTGAGGTCAGGAGAACTGACCGTGATTATAATCCCCAGATCAATGATGCACGGATAGGAAAAGTAAAGATATTACGGCCCCAGGAGATACCGACCTATATTGAGATGGGATACTTCGATATGGGTATTTCTGGCCTGGACTGGATTCATGAGTCAGGAGCACAGGTAAAAGAGGTAGCAAAGCTCAATTACAGCAAAACAGGGCCGGGTATTGTCAAAATTGTCGTGGCAGTCCACCAGAGTGAGCCCATCTCCATGGTCAGCGAAATTCGCCCTGACAGCCGGATTACCACCGAATACCCGAAATTAACAAAAGAATTTTTTGAAGAACTCAAAATCCCCGTCCGGCTCTTCCCGTCCTATGGTGCAAGTGAAGCCAAGGTTCCTGATCTTATGGATGTTGTGGTGGATCTGACCGAAACAGGGACAACCCTTCGAAAGAATGGACTGAAGATAATCGGGCAGATTATGGAATCATATACGACTATTATCGCAAATCATAGCAGTTTTGAAGATCCGGTCAAGAGAAAGGAGATAGAAGAGATTGTAACGCTCCTCATGGGGGTCATAGACGCACGAAACAAGGTTCTTATCTCGATGAATGTCCCTGCAGCTTCACTTGAGACCATCGTTGCAGCCCTACCGGCATTAAAGAAACCGACGGTTGCAAAACTCCATGGTATCGACTATTTCAGCCTGGAAACAGTGGTGTTGAAAAGTAAGGTAAACACCCTGATACCTCAGCTGAAAGCAGCTGGAGCAGAGGATATTCTGGAGATACCGATCACAAAGATCGTGAGATAAATATCATTTCATTTTTTGCTTATAATCACATGGATTACGATTCTTTTTGAAAAAGGTCAGAATAAATCGCCCTCTTTTAAGAATCCATCCGATATCCGTTTTGTGGTACCGAGATCTCAAACCGTGCCCCTTTGCCCTCTTCTCCAGTCTCTTGTATAGTCATTCCGGTAATTGATAAAATTTCTGCGGTGAGAAACAGCCCGAGTCCGGTATTTTTACCAAATCCACGATTGAATATCTTTTTCTTATCTGCAACCGGAACACCACACCCATCATCTTCAAACACCAAACACCCGCCGTATTCGGTTTCTGTAAATGAAATCGTGATCTTTGTGACAGTTCCACCATGTCTCAGAGCATTTTCCAAGAGATTATAACATACTTTTGAAAACATCGGATCGGTAAATATTTCCAGTGTTCCCGTGCTGACTTCAATCAGGACATTTGAAAAGATTTTGTTCTCTTTTTCCTTTTTGATAACCGATTCAACATGGCTCCATGTTGGGGCAGCAATACCCAGATCCTGGTAGTCCTTTGTGAAGAGAATCTGCCGGTGTATGGTATCAACCACTTTTCTGAGCAATTCAAGCCTTTCACGTGCAGGAGAATCCTGGGCCATTTCCTTATCAAGAAACTCTTCAACAAAAAAGAGGGCCTGAACCTGGTTGAGGAGATCATGCCGGGTTACTGAGGATAAGAGGTTTAATTTTTTATTTGCCTGAAGCAGGGCATCACTTAACCTGATAATTTCAGTAACATCATTTACAACGGTTAAAAGTGCTTCTGTTTCCTGGATATAAATGATATCTGCGGCTAATATTCCGGTTAAAAGCATATTTGTTTTGGTTTTTATCATGACATGTTTGTTTCGAATACTTCCCATTTCTCTGATTTCATCCCAGATATTGCTTCTTTCATCAGAACGAACAAATATATCAAGATCCGATGACAACTTCCCAATCGTCTCCTCCCGTGTATATCCAAGAGTATCCAGAAATGTTTTATTTACGTCAATATACCTCCCTTCAACGGTTGATATTGCCATCAGGGATCCACTTGCCTCAAAGGCCTTTGAAAACTTCTCTTCAGACAGCGTTAATTCAGAGATATCTTTTGAGACGCCAAATAAAGCCGGATGACCATTCCAGATTCCCGAGACAACCCGTGTTTCAACCGGAATTAACATCCCATCCTTGGTTATCAGAGGAATTGGGCAGAAGTCACATGTTCCGGCTAACATCTCCTCAATAAGGTGCCTGGCATCATGGTGCCTGGATGAAGGATGAACCATAAGAATCGACTGTCCAATCAATTCTTCCTGGGTATATTTCAGACGGCGGATAACGGTATCATTCACCTGGGCTATCAGTCCTTCCGGGGTTAAAACAAACAGAAAGTCATCTATGGTATTAAAAAAGGTCTGGAGATTGTTATCTCGGATCTCAACCTCTTCATCTGCTTTTTTTCTCCCAAAAGAAGCTCCGAGAAGTCCTGCAGCTGCTTCAAGTGTCTCAAGTTCAACCTGGCTCCATTCATGATCATGGACACAATCATCAAATCCGATAAATCCATGGAAATCATCGTGGGAGAAGATGGGAACAACAGCAAGGGATTTTATCTCCTGTTCAACGAGAAGCTGCTGTTCTTCTGGTGGAAAATCCATAACCGTTCCTGAGATGGTTTCCCCGTTCATGAGAGCCATAGCCCATCGTTCATATCCCTGATTTCTCCAGTCAAGATTCTGGAGAGCTGAATTATTCTTTTGGGTAGTGATTCCCTCATCGGTCCATTCATATTGGTAATGAATCAAGGATGCTCCATCCGGTCCATATGAATGAGTAAAAATATATGACCGTGAAACCTCCACAGCCTGCCCGATTTTTGAAAGCACATTCTCAATAGTGTCATCACGAAGAGACGACATGAGGTTCATTGCTGCATAACTTATGGCATCAAGAATATTTTTCTTTCTGACCAACCGTGTTTCGGTAATTTTCCGGTCAGTAATATCCTGGGCAGCACCATAAATCAGATTTCCTACAGGTGCTGACCGCCATTCAATCCAGCGATAGGTTCCATCCCTGCATTGATACCGGTTAACAAAATTTATGACGGTATTTTGCTGTGCTAACTGGGATATCGCCTGATACGTGGATTCAAGATCCTCCGGATGAACATAATCCAGAAATTTTTTAGCCAACAGTTCATCCTTGCTCCATCCAAGAACATGTTCCCAGGCAGGATTAAGCCGGAGGAAATATCCGTCGGTGTTCGCAATACAGAGCATCTCAACGGTCACATGAAAGAACTGCTCGAGTTCTTCGGTTTTTTCTTTTAACTCATATAACAAATTCTTTTGATAAGTGATATCGCTATGAGTCCCGGCCATTTTAATTGGATTACCATTCGCATCCCATTCAGTAACTTTTCCCCGGTCATGGACATGAACAATTGATCCATCTTTGTGTTTCATTCTGAAAACAGTCTCATAGTAGTCAGTTTTTCCTGAAAAATGCTTTTGAATTGCCTCCTGAGCAACCGTTAGGTCATCAGGATGAGTCAGCATCTCCCAGGTGTGAATGGTCGTAGGGGTCAGTTCTTCAAGGGTATATCCGACGATTTCAGCCCATCGGTCATTGAAAATGGTCGCGCCAGTTTGAATATCCCATTCCCAAATTCCTATTCTGGAACTATCTATTGCAAGAATAAATTGCTCATGGGTTTTTCTCAGTTCTTCCTGAGCCAGATGACGGGCGGTGTGATCTGTCACCTGAACATAATATGCTGAAATCTGTCCGCCGGTTTGGATAAATGGAATGCAGGATATGTCAACAAAAAGAACCGGATTAGTAATATTTTGAGAAAAGGCATGAGAATCAGATTCATCAAGGACGATTTTTTTCGAATAGGTAATGGTCTCACCTGATTTCACCCGGTTTACTATATCATCTGGTATATTCAGGAGACCTGATATGAACTGCTCAGTGGATTTTGTAACTGATGCAATATTGAACAAGGCAAGAGCAGCAGGATTTATGTCAAGGATGTGATCATGGTCATTATAAATAATCGTCGCGAGTTCGCATTTTTCATACAATTGTTTGAATATGGTATCATTCTCCTGCATACAATCACTCTATTGATTCTGACGTCTCTGATGTATCTGTTCCTTGATATCTTTGTTCACCATAGGGATGAAACAGATAATAAATGATCCTTTCACGACCGATACTTGGTAAAGTAATAGTTACTTTTTTATGCTTGTCAACCGATAAAGTAGAACCTCCAGAAATGATTCCACCATTATCTTTCCACTATGGTTCGCTTATTTCCATGAAAGAAGCTCAAAAGACCATATTATCATCTTTTCACCATGTATCCCAGACGAAAATTATCCCCGTAAAGGATGCCAAGGGGCATGTCCTGGCTGAATCAGTGCTTTCACAACGAACAATACCGCCCGTACCTCTTGCCGGGATCGATGGAATTGCAGTCAGGAGTAAACAGACAAAGGGGGCATCACCTGAAGATCCACGAGAAATTGAATATGTCAGGGTGAATGTTGGTCTTCCCATGCCCGAAGGATTTGATGCTGTGGTCACGGAAGATGTTGTCCGGATGAGCGGCCCGGATCGTGGGTATATCCTGACCCCGGTTACACTACATCATCAGGTTATTAAAAAAGGGGCTGAAGTAACAAAAGGACAGGTAGTCATTCAATCAGATCAGCGACTCATCCCCTATGATATCGCAACACTCTCACATTTTGGGATTCGGAATGTTAAGGTTAAAAAGTGGAAAATAGGTCTTATCGCAACCGGAGATGAGATTGTTCCCCTGAAAAAAGATCCGCTTCCGGGACAAATTGCAGATACAAATACTATTATGATCTCTGAATATCTTCGGGACTTTCAGGTATTGACCGATCTGTATCCGATCATTCCTGATGATCCAGATCTGATTGCCACACAGATCAGTACTGCATGTGACAATAGCGATATGGTGTTGGTTTTTGGTGGATCATCAAAAGGATCGAAGGATTGTACATTTGATGCCATAAAAAAGAGCGGTTCGGTGCTTTTTCACGGAGTAGCAATGCATCCCGGAACAACGGTCTCTTGTGGTATTGTCAGTGAAAAACCAGTTTTTGGTATGCCAGGGCAGGCGATAGCCAGTTTAATCGCCTTTTTTAACCTGGTGCTTCCCCTGCTAAAATCTTGGGATGTTCCAATACCAGGGAAGAAACATGTTTTTGGGGAGATAACTGAGGATATTCTACCCTGTAACCAGTTTGACCTGTTTCATCTGATAACAACCCGGTATACCGATGGAAAAATACGTATTATACCAATTCCATGGGAGTTCGGCCACATGACCGGAATGGCAGCAGATGGGATTCTTCATCTCCCCCAGTGGAGTAATGGATTTCGAAAGGGAGAGATGGTGCAGGTGTTATTACTCAGGTAACCTAAAACCATTATATCAATCCATCATTATTATTGGTGATTGAAGGATCTGACCGAGCCCTTAAATCAGTGATACATCCTAATCCTTGAGAATACTATGAATGATAAGAACGAGGAAAACGCCCATAGAACCCGATGGCGGGAGTTGTCTCAAAGCCTGACTGATCGCGAGATATTGTATTACGTATCAGGTTCACCGGATGGAGTCAGAGAACAGGCAATAAAGACCTTCATGAAAGATGTGTTCAAATATTCATTTCATGGTTCTGTCGAGACACATCTGAAAGCATTAGAATCAAAGGATCTTGTAACCAAAGAATCTCCCCGGAGAGGGACTCCCTTATGGCATGCCAATCATTCAGAAGTAATGGCTCTGATTCAGAAGGAACTTGAAGAGATGAAGATTCGGGAAGATGAGCTGAGGGACTTACTGGCATACCTGAAAGAAATATATGCTGATTAATGTACTTACCTGAGAATTTTTGCCCATCAGATAAGGAACACTTGAAACCATAGTTAAAAAACTCCATTGTATGGAAAATTTCTGGAGTCTGGGAAAAAATTAATCCAAACAGATCTCCGATTGTCGTTGATTATTCTCCGTGAAAAACTACCATTCTTCCACTCTTTTTGGATTCACGATATCAAAATCCATACCAAATTCTTCGTAATATATGGAAATTATTATCAGGTTTTGTGATGTGATTATATCGTATGAAAGGATTTCTGGCTTTCTTGCTTGTATGTGTATTTGTGGGTATGGTTGGTATTTCTACTGCAGATATTCCAGATCTTGTTGGGAACTGGACCGGACCATATGTGGAATACAATGCTGGTCAGGGATTTTCTGAACAGGAAGAGGGAGTTTACTTCATAAACATTACTGAGCAGCAGGATCGGATAATTGTCGGATATTCTTCGTATTCCAAAAGTGATGGTACAGAGGAACGGGTGGACCTTGCAGGAGTAGTGAGTGCAGATGGGACTGGAATCTCTCTCGCAGAACAGAATAACGGGTATTCAACCGGGAAGATAATCAGTGCTGATGAATTCGAACTTACCTATCTTTCAGATAATGATCCAATCAGTGTTGCAATTGACCGGTTCTACCGGATAAATTAAAATTTTTCAGAGTATTCGTCAGTCACATGACACCTCTTCTATTTACATGACGCCGTACCTCTTTTTATAGTATGACTGAATAAAGATCCTTCAGATACTCCGTTCCTGTCCGGATGGATCTCTGGTATATATTATCGGGTCAGGAAATTTCCGAATCATCGATCATGGTGAGCCAGATATTATTTCTCCTGCTTGTCACATCAGCGGTGATCATGCTGGGATTTGGGTTGTATAGCAGACGTTACACAACCAATCCTGCAACCGTACCCTACCAGCTGCTTATGTATTTTGCAGCCGGATGGTCCTTGACATATGCCCTGGAACTCTCTTCTCCTACTCTTCCGGTAAAGATCTTCTTGCACAATGTCAAATTTATTTTCCTTCCATTTCTTTCAGTTTTTGAATTGTGGCTGGTTCTTACGTTTCTTCGGCGTGAAAACTGGGTTTCAGGATGGAGGTTTGGTCTTCTCTGTATTATTCCATCTCTTGCCACCCTTCTGGCTCTTTCAAGTCCGCTTCATTCGTTTTTTCGGTATAACTTTGAACTCATTCAGGCTGGAGAATTTTCTGTCCTGAAGTACGCTCCAGGTCCGTTTCTTCAGATATACCTGATTTATTCCTACATTCTCATTTTCCTGGCGTTTTTTCTGCTGGTGTTTATCAGGGATGAAACTCACAGGATCTATCTGAAACAACGGATTATGTTAGCCCTTGCATTATTTTTGCCGGTTATAATTGCATTTTCATATGATGTGGGGTTGAGGTTCATTCCCGGTGTCAATCCTGCCCCGGCATTCTTCTGGGTTATGGGTATTCTCTACAGCATTGCATTATTCAGATACAAATTATTTGACATTATTCCAATTGCCCGGAGCACAGTTATTGATGGGATGGGAATGCCCATGATTGTTCTGAATAATGAAGAGAAGATAGTGGATATTAATCCCGCAGCTGCCAGCCTGCTTGATATATCAAAATCAACCCTAGGAAAATCACTGAAAACCTGTGCTTCCACCTGGCCTGAACTTGTGAGTTTTGCATCCAGTCAATTCCGTGGCAGACAGGAGATCATTCGAAAAGGTGAGGAACAGGATTTCTTTTACGAAGCCAGAATGGATACCATATACTCTGATTCCAGTGAGGCAGAAGGCAAAGTTATCCTTTTAACCGATATAACCCTGCAGAAGAATCTGGAAGAAGAACTAAGGGAGAGTGAACGCCGGTGGAAAAGTCTTATTGATGGTGCTCCGTTTCCGATTGTTATCATCCGTTCTTCTGACAATATTATTCTGCTTGTAAATTACCGGACCGTTGAACAGTTTCAGATTCCTGCGGAGGAATTGATTGGGAGTCCTTCTGACCGTTTTTATGGGGATATTTCTATCCGGAACATGATAACTGAGCAACTGAAGACGAAGAGTCATGTCGATGATGTTCTGATGGAGATGAAAACTCATGACGGGAGAATGCTTTGGGTATATGCTTCGGTCAGGATGATAACCTACCTGGGGAATGATGCATATTTTGTGTCATTTGCTGATATTACCCAGAGAAAGATGCTTGAAGATACACTCATGCAGAAGAATGCTGATCTTGAGATGATATCCCATTCTCTTGAAACGACGAATAAAAAATTGAATCTGCTCTCAAGCATTACGAGGCACGACATTCTCAATCAGGTGCAGATTATTTTATTCTTAACAGATATGTCTTATCCGTTGTCAGAGGAAGAGATTAAACAGAATATGGCCATGATTCTGGAAGCTGGAAAGGGTGTTCAGGAATTGATTGAGTTTACTGCCGAGTACCAGTCACTTGGACAGACAAAACCTGGATGGCAGGATATTTCAGAGATATGTGCCGATCCTCTGATTATTCGGATGATATCGGGTATTTCCTATCGTGTTCCAGATGTTCAAATCCTTATTTTTGCTGATCCCTTACTGAAAAAGGTTTTTTTCAACCTGGTAGAGAATTCTATTCGGCATGGGAAGACCGTTCAATCCATCTCTGTCTCCTTTGAGAGGAAGAATGATGAATTCTTACTGATTTATGAGGATGACGGCTGTGGTGTTCCCAACGAGGAGAAAGAGAAGATATTTACCCGGGGTTTTGGGATGAATACCGGTCTTGGGTTATTCTTTATCAGGGAGATCCTGGATATCACCGGCCTTTCTATCAGAGAATGTGGAATTCCCGGAGAGGGTGTTCGGTTTGAGATCAATATTCCGGAAGGGAAGTATAAGATTGATGGGTAGAAAGGCTGGTGAGTTTCGTGCCTTGTCCGTGTGACTCATAACCAGAACAGACACGATCCTCTTCTTTTTTCTGACACCCCCCGGCAAGGTCAGGTTGCTCAGGACAGGGTCATTATGAAGGAGGGAATCATCTCAGGATAGTACAATAATCCGGCAAATTTGCTGAAGCGGTGAAGATCTTTAACTCAAACCTCATATCAAGAAAATTGAGACATGGGCCGATACCATTGGTGGTCTTGCATAAATCCTCCTTTTTTGGAGATGTAACAAACCCTGAATTTCTTCGTTGACTTTGGATTACCGGGTATAGTTACGACGAATGTTCTTCTTAAATAACCCTAACTTTTCTTAGTTAACCCAGTATTGTAAGTTTCCTTCAAATATTTTTACCCTTTGTTTTGAAAAATATTCAATTTTTAAGGAGTTTAAAAAATGAACTTCTAGAACAGGGCAAAATATTTATAATTCTACTAATAAATTAACACAGTGTATTTTAACCCAGTAGTAGGATATGAATATGATCCCTGATAAGGTGCGGCACACCCTTCAAAACTTGAAAAAAAATCTTCAACATAACGTAGAAATTCATCAAATCAAAGGTGGTTTTTATGTTTATCGCGCTTCAAGTGTGTATGATCCACAAACAAAAAAATCGAAAAAAACGACACACTATATTGGATCCATAACTCGTGATGGTACGTTTAAACCCAAAAAAAATTCAGCCTCAAAAATAGTTTCAAACAGAGAAATATTTGAATATGCTAATGGGATGCTAGCCTATTCATACATCAAGGATCTTGAATCATTATTAGAAAAATATACTCCATATTTCAAGGAATTAGTCACTATGGCTATCGTAAAAGCCTTAGATCCTAAACCTCTCAGATTAATTGAATCACGATGGGAAAAGTTAGATTTATCCAATCAAATCAATGTCAAATTGTTGCCTAAACATTTAGGAGAGGTACTTCACCAAATCGGTTCTGAAGTTGGCTGGTGGTATGACTTATTTGCAGAATTAGCTTCAGACGACGATTTGATATTTTACGACTTAACTGCGATTATTACTTATTCTGAATCAATAAAGTTAGCTGAAAAGGGATATAATGCAGACCATGATAAAAACGAACAAATTGGGGTTTCAATGGCATTCTCATCGAATACCGGTCTTCCAATCGGATGCGATGTCTCATATGGATCTATGAGAGATATAAAAACAATAAAAAATTTCTTAAATCGATTTAAAGACAACGATATTGGATTAATTTTGGATCGGGGCTTCTCTTCGTATTCATTGTTGAATGAACTAAAAAAAAGAGGTATTCACTACCTTGTCCCATTAAAAAAGAATTCAAAATTCTTACAAAAATCTAAAATAGTATGGGATGGAGGGTTTTTATATCGTAATAGAGGGATTTTGTGTACGTGTGTTAATAATCAATATGGTTACCTCTACCTTTATATGGATCCCTTATTGAAGGGGGAAAAAGAATCTACTTTACTAAAAAATTCACTTAAAAGAGGCCTGAATGTAGGTGAATATCAAAATAAATGCGAATTTTCGGGAATAATTCCAATATTATCTGACATTGCTAAACCTCCAGCAGAAATTTTTCTTTTATATAAAGAGAGGGAAGATGTGGAACTTGCATTTGATGCATTAAAAAACCCAATAGATTCAGATAAATCGTATTTGCAGTCGGAAGAAAGTGTTAGAGGTTATTTTTTCATATCATTATTGGCACTGAGGATATACTTTTCAGTTTTAAGAAAACTTCGCATATTAAACTTAAATCAGATTATCTCTGTAGAAGAAGTCTTTTTTGAACTTTCAAAAATTGAGATAATTCATGATGCACGTGGAACAAAAAGTTTTGCACAGATTCCTAAGAGAGCAACAAAAATACTCAGCCTCTTCACCGACCAAATACCTATGGGTTAAAATGCCGAGTTCAGGTTAAATAATCGTTCAATTTTTTACATGGAGAATATATTACAAAAAGATTATCCCTGGTACATCCAATAGTGAATCACTGAATACTACCCGGCCTTCTATCATGATATCTATCCTCTATGTCGATGATGAAACATCCTTTTTGCACCTCGTGAAAGGATTTTTGGAAATGAAGGGTGTTTTTACCGTAGACACTGCAATTTCTGCTAAATCAGCCCTTGAAATGGCACAGTCCCATCCATATGAAGTAATTGTATCAGATTATGAAATGCCCGGAATGAACGGGATTGAATTACTCAAAAACCTCCGGCAAATGGGAAATGAAATTCCATTCATTCTTTTTACAGGACGAGGGAGGGAAGACGTGGTCATCCAGGCTCTCAATGAAGGAGCGGATTACTATCTTCAAAAAGACGGGGATCCTGTACCACTCTTTGCTGAATTGTCACATAAAATAATGCATGCCGTTGAGAAAAAACAGGCAAAAATCGCCCTGAAACATTCTGAAGAACAGGCTCAGGTTCTCATTGACCACATCCAGGATGGAGCATTCCTGGCCCAGGATGGGATTCTTCTTTTGTCCAATGAAGTACAGGCAACCATGCTTGGGTATCAGAAGAATGAGGTAATGGGAATGCCCATTTCTGAACTGATTGCCCCTGAAGATCAGGAAAGGGTCATAAAAAGGCATTTTGACCGGCTTGCCGGAGAGATTCTCCCAGAGACGTATGAATTCAACCTGCTTCATAAGGACAGAACTACCCGCATCCCGGTCAGAATGTCAGTTGGGATCGGAACATATCAGGATCGTCCTGCAGTTATCGGAACTTTGCATAACGTAGCAAAAGAACGGGAACAGGAATCTGCGTTGGAAAAGAGTGAAGCAAAATACCGCACGATCTACAATAATGCAAGCATAGGCCTCTTTACATCCTCACTTGATGGCAGGTTCCTTGGTGCAAATCCATATGCTGTTAAGTATCTTGGATATGATTCAGAGGAGGATTTTATCAATTCAATCACAGACATTGGCTCAAGATATGTTGATACCAGAGATCGGGATAAAGTCCTTCAAATGCTTACATCACAAGGATATATCAATAATTTTGAAACACGATTTTACCGAAAGGACGGCAGGATTATTTGGGGTTTAATTAATGCAAAAATCACCAGAAAAGAAGATGGTACAGTTGTTGTAGAGGGAATCTGTCAGGATATTACAGCTAGGAAAGAAGCAGAAATTGCACTCCAGGAGAGTGAAAAAAGACTCAAGTGGGTATATGATTCCGGATTATTAGGGGTGATGTTCTGGAATCTTGACGGACAAATAACCGATGCAAATGATACATTTCTAAATATGTTAGGATATTCACAGGAAGATCTGAAAGAAGGTCGTATTAATGGATTTAATCTGACACCTCCGGAATATGCCTCGGTTGATAAATCAGCCATAGAAGAACTTCTTGAGACTGGGATTCATAAAAAACCATATGAGAAGGAATACATCAGAAAAGACGGGACACGGATTCCGGTTTTCCTGGCAGGTACCATGTTGGATGAGAAACGAACCCATGGTGTCGGATTTGTATTAGATATTACTGAACGAAAAAAAGTTGAAGATCTCCTTTACAAAGCAAATAAAATGCTTACCCTGATGACAGATATCACCCGTCATGATCTGAATAATCAACTGGCCCTCATATATGGAAACCTTGAACTTGCAGAATTACACACAGAAAGTCCATCATTGCATGAGTTCTTACAAAAGATCAGATTTGCAGCAGATACAATGAAAGAACAAATAACATTTACCAAAGTCTTCCAGGATGTAGGAAGTCAGATGCCACAATGGCAAAAACTGGTAGATGTATTGCCATATTCGATGATTCCACCATATGTCACAATACACATCACCACCCCCAATATTGAACTATTTGCAGATCCGATGCTTGAAAAGGTTTTTTTCAATCTCCTTGATAATTCTCTCAGGCATGGTACTCATGTACGAACCATCACGGTATCTTCAATAGAATCAGAAAATGCACTCACCATTCTCTGGGAAGATGATGGCATTGGTATTTCTTTGGATAAAAAAGAAAAAATTTTCATCCGTGGATTTGGAGAAAATACCGGACTCGGGTTATTTTTAGTTCGTGAAATTCTTGCTCAGACCAGTATTACAATCCATGAAACCGGAGAGCCAGGAAAAGGAGCACGATTCGAAATTATGGTGCCATGGGGAGGGTATCGAATATTTCCCGGATCCAAATAGTACTTCTATCTTATGAAAACTATTCGAATTTTCTGAGTATGAGATTAATCCCGGACAATAAATCCAGCAGCCCGAATAATCTCACACATCTTTTTGTCCCAGAGAACATCATCAGTTTCAGAAAAATTTCGCACCTTTTCATCCCAGATCTGTTGAAGGCCGGGATTTTCTGCATGCAGGTGACGGGATCCCATAACTCTTCCTGCCCGATTCCCCTGTGGATCAAGAATTAAAAATCTCCAGCATCCATATTCTCTACATACATCCGGGCGGGTCAGATGGACCGTACAATACCAGAGATTCGTATCCCTTCCTTTGCGAAAGAACGGACAAGCTTCAGGAAGGTCAGTAAATATACTCTTGTCATCATAAAGAGAGCGATGACCTTCGGTGACTTCAACCAGGTACCGTTCTCCGGTGTATTCATTCCGGACCTGAAAGGTATATTCGGATATCTCTTTTTCAATAGCCCACATCAGCCCAAGATGACCACAGCACTCCCCACATTGCATACATTCAAAAGCCAGAATCAGACCTCCAGAGTTATCTTGTTCGAGTATAGTTGTATCATGTTATGAATCAATTTTTTGAACCATCGTTGCATAGATCCTTTTTCCATCTGATAAGTCAATATTTCCCACATGATGCCACAGAACAGATAGGGTTTTCCCTGACACATGTAAGAGAGATGTTTTGGTATGTCTTCCAACCAATTCACTATGTGAAATGAACTGGCAGAATTGTTCAAATCCATGATTGTCGGAAAATAATATCCGGATGTTTTTTCCATGAAGGCCAATATCTGAATAACCACAAAAATCAATCATTTCAGTACTTACCCAGGTGATTATCATTGATGAATCAAATATGATGATAGGGATATGGGTGACATTTAAAAGGTGCGTGAACAGGATGGAACGTTTTTCAGCATCAATACGTTGATTATTCAACTCATCTATCTGAACCTTAATTTCAGCATCATGGGCAATTACTTCTTCGGTTACCCCGATAAGATCTTTATTATTTTGAAGTAACTGTAATTGTTGCTCTTTTTGTTCGGTGACATCCAGATATGAGATATATATTCTTGACAGATCATTCTGTGGTGATGCATCTGAAACATAATTAGAGAAATGTCTGATTTTCCCTTTTGAAGTAATAATTGATGATGGGAAATGATAAAAATTTGAACCTTCATAGAGAGCAATATACAGATCCTTAAAATTTTCCATCGTTTCTTTTGTGAGATGAGGATTCAGATATTCCATTATTTTCGTATACTCACCATCTATGACCCGATAATCTTCCTGACTTTTTTTATTTATATTACGAACCTTTACAAGAAGATTGCATTTTTTGATCTCATCAGGATTCTTATCAAAATAAGCCCTGATATCATCAATTCCTGATTCTTTTAGTATGTCAATAAACTGTTTTACCTGAGAATAATCTGCTTCATTAATAGGTATCGGGGCATTTTCAAAAAGTGATCGGTACATTGCCTCATTTTCAATTAATTTTCTTCTAGTTATTACCTTTTCAGTAATATTTGAAGCGATTACAGCGATGTAAAGGGAACCAGGTCTTAATGATATATTCATAATGGTTATTTCATACCAGTGATCAAGCCCATTTTTTTGTATTTCAAGTTCTATTTTTGTGACCTTCTGGAAAGAAAACTCTTTTAACCCTTGGATGACTTCAAACGATGAAAAAATCTCCAAACGCAGAAAGTCAATCCTTTTCCCAATCACTGGTTGATCTGACAGGTGAAAAAAGTTTAATGCAGATTTATTCATATACTGCACTTCCCATTTTTCATTCAAAATAATAATTAAATCATTGCTGATATCAATTAAACTAGAAACAGGCACAGCTTCTACAAGAGTATATTTTTTTGCACTCCCTATCTCTATCTTTCTAACTCTGCCGAGAATCTCTAACGTATCCAGTTTTCTTGCAACAGTATGCCTATTAATGCCACAAAATTCAGCAATGTCTTTGATATTTAATGGTTTTTTTGTATGAGACAGGGTGGATAGAATTTTTTTCTGTTCCATATCCATAGATAATAACAAAATAGATGGGCATATAAATCTATGTATCCTGGCGCCACCAGGTGATGATATAAATAAGATATTTGAGTACATAATTCTCTCAACTGACCAATATCCAGATTCAGAGAAAAAAGGGTTGAAAAAATGACAGTAACTACTCATTCAATGATCCAATCACAAGATGTCTCCACACTTCAGAGAATTATTGACGAGATCCCTTGTGCAATATTCATTATAAATTCGTAACTATTCAGCCGGTCTCAGCGCCCTTATCCCGTCCATCTGAAAACCTACTCTAATATTAGTCCTCTTCTTCTAAAAATTCATTTTTACCGAAAGATCTTTTTATAATGACTATTAACGTTAAATTATCAAATGGACTTTCCAGAAGAACTCAAAGCCAAAATACTTGAATGTCCTCCTGAAGTAATTGCATATATTGTTCACCTACATGAAAGAATTGATCAATTAGAATCCAGAGTCAAAGAACTCGAATCCAGGCTAAACCTCAATAGTCGAAATAGCGGAAAACCACCATCTTCTGATGGGTATGCTAAAAAGAATCGAAATAAATCAGATTCTCGAAAGAAATATCCGGGAGGTCAACCCGGCCATAAAGGGACAACCTTAAGGCAGAGTCCTCATCCAGATCATATCGAATATCATAAACCTCATGAATGCTCCAAATGTGGACATAGCCTTGTTTCTGGAAAAATACTCGGCATTGAAAAAAGACAGGTTTTTGATCTTCCCCCTCCTCCCACAATCGAGATAACAGAACATCAGTCTTTCACTATCTGCTGTCCTCATTGTGGTTTAAAAACATCAGGGGATTTTCCCGAAGATGTTACACATCCAGTTCAATATGGATCCAGAGTCAAATCTTATCTGACCTATTTTTCTCATCATCAATTAATCCCTTATGAACGAGTAACTGAAATCTGCTCAGTTCTTTTCGGTTTTTCTGTTAGTCCTGGAACAATCGTAAATTTAACTCACAATCTAGCGAAGAAATTACAATCATTTAAGGATGATATTGTAAACGTTCTTCAAAATGAGCCCGTAATCCATAATGATGAAACTGGAGTCAGAGTAGAAGGAAAACTTCATTGGCTTCATGTGACCTGTACTCCTAACCTAACTCATTATTCCCTTCAGAGAAAAAGAGGTAAAGAAGGAATGGATAATATTGGAATCCTTCCTGAATTTCATGGGATTAGTGTTCATGATTTCTGGGGTCCTTATCTTTCCTATTCCTGCGAACACAGTTTTTGTTGTGCTCATATTATCCGAGAACTCATCCGGGTTGAAGAAGAAACCTCTCAAAAATGGCCTTATGATCTTATTGAGTTATTATTAGGGGCAAAAGAAAACAAAGAGATATTTCATGGAGTTGGGGTTCCTATTCCTCCAATCATTCGTACCAGTCTGATGGAGTCATACGATGAATTGATACAGATAGGACTGGATGAAAATCCTCCACCGGTTGTAGATGAAGTAAAAAGGGGCAGGAAGAAAAAGGGATTTGTACGAAACTTACTCGAAAGGCTAAAAGAGTGGAGAGAGAGTGTGTTGAGATTTATAAATGATCCTCTCGTTCCATTCGACAATAATCAGGCCGAGAGAGATATTCGTATGATGAAGGTAAAAATGAAAATATCAGGTGGATTTAGAAGCTTCGATACAGCCAGTGCGATTGCTCTGATCAGAAGTTACATCTCAACTATAAGAAAAAATGGAATTAATGTTATTGAAGGAATTGTTTCAGCATTTCATAATTTTCCATGGTCACCAAATAGAACCAAAGATATTAGTGGAGAGTCGTTACTCTCTCAAAATCTTGCATTAGCCTAAGCCGACTGAATAGTTACATAAATTCAAACGGGATCTTTATCGAGTGTAGTAAAACTGCTCTAACTCTCTTTCAAATTGATACCCCGGATCAGATAATTGGAAAAAATCCGGAGATTATTTCTCCTCCATTTCAAAGAAATGGAAAAAATAGCAACGAAGAAATAAAGAAATGGATCCTTTTCGCAAGTCAGAAAGGGAGTGTTTCATTTTACTGGGATCATAAACGGTTGAACGGCGAGATATTTCCAGCAAAAGTGACATTATCAACATCAATATATGAAGGAGAAACCTGCATACTTGCCACCGTTGTTGATAATACCGGAAATGTTTTACTAGAGGAAACCGAGGCATTGATAAATGGGAACCCCTATGCCCTCATAGTTCTCAATCCTGATTTGACCATCGCCGATGTCAATCCGGCATTTTCTAATATTTCCGGATATGTTCGTCAAGAATGGATCTCTAAAAATCTTTCCGATTTTACTATCCTCAAGCGGGAAGGACCAGCGGTTGATGAAGCTATGAAAGATAAAAAAACCGTTTCAGGGAAAATTATCGTCCAATTTCCAACCGGTATCCGGCATATGGAATATTCCTATATTCCGGTTTTTGATGCCAATGGAGAATTAATAAAGGTATATGATATTTTTGCAGATCAAACAGATATCATCGAAAAACTTCATGAATCGGAAACTCTGATTTCTGAAAATCCGACGAGTATTATCACGACTGATATGAAAGGCAATTTCCTCCAATTTAATAAAGCTTTTTTAGAACTTACCATGATGTCTGGGGAACTGTTGCGAACAATGAACCTTGGCGATTTTAAACTTTTATCACGGGAAGGAGCGACGTTTTCTGATGCCCTTACTTCAAAAAATCCGGAAAAAGGTACAATGGTGGTGGATTTTGGTGACCGGATCAAAGTTCTGGAATATACATACCTCCCAGTTCTGGATGTAAATAATACAATACAAAAGGTATTGTGCATATATAATGATTTAACTGATCTGAAAATATACATAGAAGAGAATAAAACTTTTGTATCAGAAAACCCATATGCAATTTTTACATTAAATCTTGATTTACAGATAACAGATGCAAATCCGGCATTTTCTAAATTAAGCGGGTATCCTACAGAACAACTTCTGAAAATGAGACTCCAGGATTTCAATGTCATCCAAAGAGAAGGGCCGAGTGTTTCTGATGCAATAAAATCCGGGAAACTCGAAGGAGGAAGTATGGTCGTACAGTTCCCAATTGGTATCAGACATGTAGATTATTTCTACATACCAATTAAGGATCCACGAGGAAATATTCACAAAATTATTGAAATTTTTTTGGATCGGACCAATCTTGTTGAACAATTGCATGAATCAGACACCCTTATTTCAGAAAATCCCACCAGTATCATTACCACCGATCTCAAAGGAAATTTCCTCCAATTCAATAAGGCATTTATGAATCTTACCATGATTCCAGAGGAAAGGTTACGGACGATGAACCTTGCCGATTTTAAACTCATATCCAGAGAGGGTGCAATGTTTTCGGATGTTCTTTCTTCGAAAAGCCCAGAAAATGGTTCGATGGTGGTAGATTTTGGTGACCGGATAAAAGTTCTGGAATATACCTACCTCCCGGTTCTGGATGTAAACAATACAATACAGAAGGTATTATGCATATATAATGATTTAACAGACCTGAAAACATTCATTGAAGAAAATAAATCGTTTGTTTCAGAAAATCCCTATGCCATATTTACTTTAAATCTGGATTTACAAATAACAGATGTGAATCCGGCATTTTCTAAATTAAGCGGGTATTCTACGGAACAACTTTTGAAAATGAAAATTCAGGATTTTACAGTTATAAAAAAAGAAGGACCGAGTGCAGTTGATGCCATAAATTCAGGTAAACTCGAGGGCGGGAATATGATCGTACAATTCCCAGCGGGTATCAGACATGTAGATTATTTCTACATACCGATTAAAGATCCACGAGGAAAAGTTCACAAGTTAATAGAGATATTTTTGGATCAGACCAATCTTGTTGAGCAGTTGCATGAATCAGAGACACTAGTACATGAAAGTCCTGCCGGAATAATTACTACAGACCTAAACGGAAAAATTCTCTCATCCAATAAGGCATTTCAGGATATCATTCAATTATCTGAGTCAAAATTGACTACGATGAGTCTTAAAGAAATAAATGTCATTGAACGGGAAGGGACAACATTTAATGAAGTCATTTCTTCAAAGAAAGATGGGACGGGCACTATAACCGTTGATCTCGGATCTTTTACAAAAATATTGAATTATACCTACATCCCCATCCTGGATGTCAATAACAATGTAATCAAAATTGTCATGATGTATATCGATATTACGACCATCAAAAAGATGGTTGTGTATCTTGAAAAATCTATCAGCAACCTGTATGAGAATATATCCTCTCTTTCTCATGGAAATACGAGTTTTACCTCGACTGTGCTTGATGCAGATCGTGAGATTACAGGAGCACAAGAACAATTTGTTAAAATTAGTCAGGCAGTAAATATTGCACGTGATGCAATAGCCCGCCTTGTCAGAGATTCAACTCATATTGCAGATGCAGCTCTTGCAGGTAATCTCTCATTCCGTGTAGATCAGACAGTTCACGAGGGAGATTATCGGAAAGTTATCGAAGGGATGAACCAGACCCAGGCATCAATAGAAATGCCAGTTATGGAAGCTATGCGAATTGCGAAAGAATATGCAGGATATAATTTTTCTGCCCGGTTTGATAAAAAACTGGATATCAAGGGAGACTGGATATCATTCAGAGGAGCACTTGACGAAATAGGAGATAAAGTAGCAGAAGCGATCTCAACAATAAACACTCAAGTCAAAAATCTTTCTTTAAATGCAGATCAGGCCAATGTCAACGTAGGTGAGATAGCACAGGGAGCAGGACAAATGGCACATAGTGCCAGTCAGGTTTCTACAAATGCAGAACAAGGGAATTCTGGTGTTCAGCAGATCCTCAAGGCAATGGAAGATTTGACTATTACCGTCGCTGAGGTTTCCAAAAAGACTGAAGAAGTATCAGAATATTCCCGGAATGCCAATGACCTTGCAAAAGAAGGAGCATCTCTTGCCAAGAAATCTGAAGATGGAATGCAGGTTATTACAACGAGTGCGGAGGATATGAACCGGTTAATTAGAGAAATTCAGCAGGATATGGGCCAGATTGGTAAAATTGTCCGCCTGATATCAGATATCGCGAGCCAGACTAACCTTCTTGCACTAAATGCTGCTATTGAAGCTGCAAGGGCTGGTGAAGCAGGACGGGGATTTGCAGTAGTTGCTGCAGAAGTAAAAGCCTTAGCAACTGAATCAAGAATATCCGCAGAAAATATTGCTGAAATGATTACTTCACTCCAGAAAAAAACCGAGGATGCAGGAAATTCTGCAGAGACTGCTGCGGAAGCAATAAAAGATGGTAATGTAGCATTGAGTGACACATTGAAAGTCTTTGGGAAACTAGCCGAATCGGTTAGTGGTATCTCCATGCATGTTGAGCAGGTTGCTGCGATGACTGAAGAACAGGCTTCCGGGGTAGAAGAGGTTACCGCGAGTGTAAATGAGATATCCAACCTTCTTGAAGGTAACTCTAAGGAGGCCGTGGATATTGCAGGAATTGCAGAAGAGTCAGCGGCATCTATTGACGAATTAAAATCAATAATACAGCAGGTGAATTCCGGAACTGATCAGGTATCAAAAGCGGTTGCACATTTTGTTGTATAATTTGTAGTTGCATATTCTGTCCAACAAGATTACCAATAATTTCCAGGATTTATTTTTTATGAGTAGTTCTATTCATTCCCCCTTACCTCAATCACAAAATATTCAATTTTGTAACTCTGAAAAAAAACAGAAACGCAGGTATCGTATTCTTTTAGTCGATGATGATGAAGATCTGCTATATATAAATCAGATGTTCATTGAGCGATATGAAGGATTCGAGGTTAATACTGTTTCAACAGTAAAAGAGGCATTAGAAAAAATAAACTCAGATTCATATGACGTAATAGTATCAGACTATGATATGCCTGAATTAAACGGCATCGATTTTTATAAAATTTTACGATTAGAAGAAAATTTCACCCCATTTATTATTTTCTCAAGTAAAAGTCGGGAAGAAATTTCTCTTTGTCATCAAATACCAGATTCGCTTATATTCATTCAGAAACAAACAGATTTATTACGGGTTTGTAAAGAACTCGTCTCTCTTATCCATCTGAAAATAGCGTAATTCTTCTCACAAAGACCAATTATCAATGGAAATAACAATTCGAATTGTGATCTAACATAGTTTCTGATGGGAAATTTCGGTAATCATAAATAATAAATTTTCTCATATTGAGTATGCATCGTAAATATCTGCATATTTCAATTTTAGTGATTTTTACTGTATCTCTACTTATTATACCCATAGTAGCGGATGAATCGAATGATGAATTTCAAGGCCTTGCCTGGGTGACTGAAGAATATCCTCCCTATACATTCATAGACAACGGGACACCTTCAGGATTGATGGTTGATATGGTTACTGCTATATCCAGAAAGGCAGGGTATGAACTTCCCAAACAGTCAAATCATTTTCTCCCCTGGAATGAAGCATATCAAAAGGCCCTTACCAAACCTGGGACCGTGATTTTTTCCATTGCCCGGACACCGGAACGAGAGAACCTCTTTTCATGGGTGGGGCCAGTGGTTTCATCTGATATTGCCTTGTATTCCTCCAGGGACAGGAACATCACCCTCCATGATAGGAAAGAACTGGCAAACTATACTATTGGGACGATTACGGACGATGTAACCATTGACTTCCTGGTTGATGCTGGTGTTCGTAAGGATTCAATTGTCACACGCTCTGACCCCTATGAACTCATACATTATCTTGATGATGGCACAATTGATCTCTTTGCCTACGGAAATATTGCCGCAGAATACCATATTAAAAATGCAACTGGAAATCCCGGATTTTATAAAATATCGGCCAAAATAGGGACATTCCCTATATATATCGGATTCAGTGCAGGAACCCCGGAGAACCTAGTAAAAAAATTCCAGAATGCATTTGAAACATTAAACAAAACACCAGATAACGGAGAGATAAGTGAAACAGAAAGAATACTTTCTTCATGGTTACTGGATGAAAACCTCAAACACCTGGAATATCTTACCGAAGGGTACTACCCGTACACGTTCATGGAAGATGGAATTCCTAAGGGAATATCAATTGATATTTTACATGAAGTATTTTCACGGTATGGTATCACGATTCCATCCGAACGGTTTACCTTTGGTACATGGGAGGAGGTATATCAGAAAACCCTGACACAGAATAACACTGCTTTGTGCATCATTGCCCGGTCTCCGGAACGAGAAGACTTGTTCCAATGGGCCGGCCCAATTGATAAGACATCAAATGTCGTATTTTCTCGTCAAGATTCTGCAGATGAGTTCAAAAACAAAACACTGGAGGAGATGAAGATAGGGGCGATAACTGATGATATTGCTACAATTGCCCTCATCAACTCCGGAGGAAAAGACATTATCTATTCTACTGATCCAAAGGAACTTATTAAAAAACTCGAGAGCGGTGAGATAGACGGGTGGGCATATGCCTCTATGCCCGGATATCAGTTAATAAACAAATATGCCTCTGATCCGGATTCTATTGTACCAGTTCATTCATTACAGACCTATGACTATTACATCGCTTTTAACAAAAATACGACACCACAGGTTGTGCAGGCATTCCAGGATATGTTGGACATTATCCGAACAGAAAAGGACCAGACCGGAGTGAGCACATATGATTATATCATGTACCGGTATGTTGATCCAGTCTATTCTGAATCATCTATAACTCCACAGGATGTGACTGACCTGGTAAACCAGACTGCGACAGATCTTGCCCGTGATGCTCCAGGAACTATAAAAAACATAAACGCAGGTCTTGCACCATATCGGAATGCAGAACGTCCGGATCTCTACGTGTTCATGTATGATACAGCAGTCAACATGGTTGCCCATGCAGATAACATCAGAATGGTCGGAGCAAATTATCACAATAAAACAGACGTTGCCGGAAAACCCTTCAGAGATAATATTGTACAGGGAGCTCTTACGAATGGCTCTGGATGGGAGGATTATATTTACAGTAATCCGGTTGAAAGCGGCCTTTTCTGGAAGACAACCAGGTATCAACTCGCCGTAGGGAGTGACGGAAAACAGTATATCGTATGCTCAGGCATGTTCAGGAATAATTCTGAATAATGTATCATGAGTGATACTTTAAGACTAAATCAGAATTCACAATAGAGGATAGTTCAGACAAGAATCGTTGGAAATCCTGATGTGTATTAATTAGAGATTCCCGATACCATAATGTTTTTGCAGAAAATTAATGGTTTTTTCTGATTCCATCCATCTTTTATCCAAATTTGAGATAATATCATCAATTTCCCGAATACATTGGCTTATCGGAACTTCAATATCAGGGGCATACATATCAACGAGAGTTGCTATCACTGTCAGGGGATTTCGGATTTTATCATTTAAAACTGCGAGTTCAATAAGATTTTGTTCCAATTGAATCAGGAGGTTTTTTCGTTCCCTTTCTAAAGTTTTTTGTTCGGTGATATCAATTGCAATACCGATTGTTCCGGTAATCGTGTTTTGGGCATCATAAATCGGCGAAGTATATAATAACGTATTTCTGTCTCCATATACCGCTTCGATAGAGGAGTCCATGCCTTTAAGGGCAAGATGATGAGCATGAACCATTTCTTTATCAGCATGAGGGATAATTTCTTCAATGCTCTTTCCAATACCCTCATTGGGTAACAGGCCGATTTTTTCAAGACCTGCACCAAAAATGCTTTTTAATCGCATAGTGGTATCAGTGGTCAATACAATACCAGGAATGTGATCTACAATCATTCGCAGTTTTCTTTCATTTTCGTTCAGTTTTCTCTCTTGTTCAATCAGTTTATCATAATTCTGCCTGAGCTCTTCTTCTGTAGAGATGATCTCCTCATATGCAGATCCTAATTCTTCATTTTTTCGCAATAATTCAATCTCAATTTTTTTTTCTATCGGTGATATCAGTGAGATAGATACGTGCCGTATGAGATTGATTTGTTACATATACATACTCCAGAAAGATCCGATCCTGAATCGCAATCTCAAGAACAAATGACTTTTCAACCTCGTTATCAATGGCATCCAAAATTTCGTCCAGTTGCTCTGGTAAATACTGAGAGAGATCATAATTCCCTGTCAGATTGAATAAGGTACTTCCGGCGGCTTCGTTATTCATTATGATGTTTCCAAAAACATCAATTTCTAAGACAGGATTCGGATTTAATTCAATGAAGGAAGCTAATGAGAGTATTTTTTCTTCGTATTGCCTCAAATTTGTTACATCAACAGGAATTGAGATCATGTACGGCTTGTCATCAATGGTAATGGTTCTTCCAGAAAAGAGAATATCTTTTATTTTTTTATCTTTTCCCCTCATCTTTACAGGTATGAGATGAAAATAACCATATTGCCGTAACCTGTCGATAACATCATTTCTCTGGTTGATATCTACCCAGAAGTCCAGGTCAATTGCGGTTTTTCCTATGACTTCTTCCCGGGAAAATCCCCACCATTTTGAAAAATGTTCATTCACTTCATAAAATCTGCCGGTTGTAAGGTCAGATATCGCTATTCCCTCGGGGATAAGATCAAATATCGTTCTGAATAACGAATCCGGTTGAACAAGCAGATTATCAGGTAACGAAGCTTGTGATGAATGTTTAAATATCCATATTCTGCCCATCAAACCAGAATCAGGTTCCGGAAACGGTGTTGAATAGAGGAGTAAAGAACCCCCTTCCCGGACTGGGATAGTATGTGAACCAGTCCATTCAGGATTGGATCTAACCAGGTTCAGAACATATAATATATCTTCATGTTGCAGATCCCGGTCAACAAAAAAGCGAAGCATCTCATCACCATTAAAAAATTCATCATGATTTGATAATGAAAAGAGAGTCTTAAACGATGGATTGCAGTAGAGTATTGATAAATCAGGGTTTGTAATCAAAACCCCGTCTTTGAAGGTATCATAACCATTGAATGCAAGATATACAGGTTTCAATTCATCTAACCTATCTTCGTTCATGATATGTGAATAAACACATTACCATAACACTATTGAATAAAAATAAAAAGTCATTCCTTTTTAACCTTCTGATTTTGATACCCAGGACTACAGAGATCAATGTTCTGGAGTTTTTAAAAGTATATCTCAGAATAGTATGAATACGGTGCGTTCCAGGTAATCAAACACGATATAACCATTGATTATCTGCATGATAATTACTCCTATTAATTGTGAGAATAAAGGAATTATCGAACATTTGAGGGAAATGAGTTTGATTTTTTCTGTCTTATTCCTGGATAAAGAAATGATTAAATTCAAAACTATTATCACGAACTCTGACACAATCTGTTACCCCATGTCCCCAATCATCTCCAATCAACTCCACCAAAGACTTCTTCTTACGGCTGCTGCTGTCGGAATGTTTTTAGACGGGCTTGACGGCTCGATTGTAACAATAATTCTCCCACAGATTTCAGAGTCATTCAGCACCGACACCGGGACAGCTTCCTGGGTCATTATCACGTATCTTCTGATGATGGCAGGATTAATCCTCATTGTTGGAAAAGTTGCCGAACGAGGACAAATCAGGAAGATTTTTCTCTGGGGTTTGTGTGTCTTTACTGCTGGATCTGCTGCGTGTGGAATCGCTCCAGACCTGGAAATTCTTCTGACTGCCCGGATTTTTCAGGGAATCGGAGCAGCAATGCTTGCATCAACCGCCTCATTGCTCTGTGTCACCTACCTTCCAAAGGATATGTACGGGTTGGCCTTTGGAGCAATTTCCATGTCTGTTTCTGTCGGGGTAGCAACCGGACCGGCCATCGGGGGATTTATAGCCCAATATTTCTCCTGGCACTGGGCATTTCTCATGAATGTCCCTGTTGGTATCCTCATTCTGGCTTTTGCCATGCATATCATTCCTCCGGACATACCACGTGAAAAGCAACCATTTGACCTGTACGGAGCAATTCTCCTCTTTGGGCTGATGGCAGCAGGAGTGTATTGTCTTGAACGCATTTCTCACCTGGGGATATCTGACCCGCAGATCTTACTCTGTGGGAGTGTCAGTATTGCCTGTCTGATTGCCTTTTATATTCGTGAGCGGATGTGCAATCTACCCCTTATTCATATCAGCGTGTTTTCAGTCTGGAACTTTACCGCAACACTGGTGGCATTTCTTATATATGGGTGTGTATCTATGGGCATTTTCTATCTTCTCCCATTCTTCCTTCAGGCAGGGATGACATATAACCCGGCAATGGCTGGACTGTTTCTCCTAATTCCACCGGTTATTACGGCAATAATCGGCGTTCCGATGGGAAGATGGTCAGACCTTATAGGCAGAAGACCATTTGCAATAGCTGCAGCAATATTCTCCATTGCAGTTTGTGGGATTTTTATGACAATCGTCCCTGAAAACGGCTTTATTCCGCTAGTTCTTGGTCTTCTGTTTATGGGTCTCTTTATGGGTTGTTTTGGCGGACCGGTTGCCAGCAGGGTTGTAGAAAATGCTCCTTCTGGTGAAGAGGGTACGGGAACATCACTCATGGTCACTGCAGTGTACCTTGGGAGTGTCCTTGGTACCGCTCTGTTTGCAACATTTTTCACCTTGGGAAGTGTAGAAACAGGCATTGCAGCATTCTCTGATCTTGACCCGGAGAAATTTTTACGAGGATTTCACCTTTCAATGACTGCTGGGTTTATCCTATCGGTTCTGGCACTCATATTATCGGTCATTGTCAGGGAAAAGAAAACCCAAGAAAACACAGTACGGATTTAAAATAGACAGAATAAAGCCTAATCACATCTTCATAGTGGAGTACTTTCATGGATCATGAATCTGATACAACCGGAGTCACCCTTCTGAAAGGTGATCCGAAAATCGCCATTATAAAACTCTCTATTCCGATGATAGTAGCCATGCTGCTCATGTCCACCTATAACCTGGTGAATGCCATCTGGGTAGCTGGACTCGGGGCAGATGCCTTGGCAGCTGTTGGTTTTATCACTCCCCTGTTTATGATTCTAATCGGACTGGCAAATGGACTTGGAGCCGGAGCTACGTCTGTAATTTCCCGAAGAATCGGCGCAGGAGACAGAAATGGAGCACATGCAACTGCAGTTCAGGCAGTTCTCCTGAGCATCGCAATCTCGATTCTTATATCCCTTTTGCTTATTACATTCAGCAGACCACTGATGATACTGTTTGGTGCAGGAAATACAGTAGATCTTGCAGTAGAGTATGGAAACATCGTATTTGCAGGGACTATCCTGATTCTTTTCACCAATGTCGGATACGGGATTCTCAGAGGAGAAGGAGATACCAAACGGACGATGTACGTCATGGGAGCAGCATCCATCATCAATATCGTTCTTGATCCGATCTTTATCTACTATATGAACTGGGGTATTGCTGGTGCTGCCTGGGGTATGATAGTATCACTGGTTCTCATCGCATCTGTCCAGATATACTGGTTCTGTATTAAAAAGGACACCTATATTACCCTTTCAAAACATGTGGATATTCGTGAAACCAGGCACATCAAAGATGTTCTGGCAATCGGACTTCCAGCCAGTTGTGAATTTTTCCTGATGGCAATCCTCGCCGTTTTCATCAATATACTGCTGGTCATGGTTGCAAATACTGATGCTGTCGCGGTATATACAGCAGGATGGCGGGTAATTATGTTCGCGATCATTCCTCTTGTTGCAATATCCACATCTGTTGTTGCAGTTACCGGTGCAGCATTCGGAGGACGACATTTTGAAAAGTTTCCGGTTATCCATAACTTTTCTGTCTTCTTAGGTATTGTCATCGCTACCATCATTGCAATTCTGACCTGGCTTTTTGCAGATCAGATTTCGTATATATTCTCGTACTCAGCTGAAGGAGCACATCTAGCGCCATCAATAGCAGCATTCCTTGCAACGATGTGCATATTTTATCCATTTGTATCTCCAGGAATTATGTCATCCTCTGTCTTTCAGGGAACCGGGCGGGGATTATCATCACTCCTTCTCAATGTGCTCAGAGAGATAGTATTCATGGCATCTGCAGCATATCTGCTCGGCGTTGTTCTTGGATATGGCGAACACGGCATCTGGTGGGGACTCATTATCGGTGATATTCTTGGTGGAATTACCGGGTATGTCTGGGTTAGGTTTTACATCAGCCGAATTATCAGATATACCTGAATCACATAATTTTTGCTCAATTTTTCACAGATAAACCCACCCGAAAAAGGGGCTCTGAATGCTGATAATGAAAAGCTTTGTATACTCTGTGATCCTAATATCGTATTGTCGATATCGATTAACCGATATCGAATTTTCCAGGTGATACTATGCAAGACAATCGAGAAGACATGAGATCATTCATGAGACGGTTCCACCGGATTCGACATTTCAGGGGATATGGGGGCCTGAAAGTGCTTGTCCTCTATATACTCAGAGAAGGGCCAAAGAATGGAGCTGAACTTATGGATGCTATTGATGTGATGAGCCATGGACACTGGAAACCATCCCCTGGATCCATGTATCCACTACTTAGCAAAGCTGTCGAAGAAAATTTTATCATAAAAAGAGAAGACCGCAGATACGAACTGACCAAGGCAGGTATAGAGGAGATAAATATGTTTAAAACCGGAACGTTTGGTAAAGCAGAAACAGTTGAAGATATCCTAACTGAAATAGACAGCAATCTTTCATATCTTGAAGATTTGACAAAAGAAAAACTGACACCCCATATTCCTATCCTTGAAGAGATCAGGGAGAAAGTAATCCGGCTCCATGAAACACTTCATTCCTCCGGACCAGAGACATAATATCGAAATGTATTCAAAATGAGCAAAAAAGTCAGAAGATAAAGATACTCTCTTTCATGAAATAAGACCAGCACATACTATAGAACACTGAAAACACACCAGATTATCCAATATTATGAGGACAACAATACGATGACACCTGCAATTCAGGTACAAGATCTGACAAAAAAGTTCAATGATCTTGTTGCAGTAAACCACATATCCTTCGAGATTGAGCAAGGTGAGATATTTGGTCTTCTCGGTCCAAATGGAGCCGGTAAAACCACAACGCTCTCCATGTTATCAACCATGCAAAAACCGACACAGGGAACCGCAATAGTTCAGGGTAAAGATGTCGAAAAAAACGAAGATGATGTCAGGAAGGCAATCGGTATAGTCTTTCAGGATCAAAGCCTGGATGAAGAACTCACGGCTATGGAAAACATGGATTTTCATGGCAGATTATACCGTATTCCACCAGATGTTCGAGCACAACGGACAGATGAACTTCTCCGCCTGGTCGAACTGTATGACCGGAAACATGACATCGTAAAGACTTTTTCCGGTGGAATGAGACGAAGGCTGGAGATTGCCCGTGGACTTCTTCATCACCCTTCGGTCCTGTTCCTTGATGAACCAACCCTGGGCCTTGATCCCCAGACACGAAATCATCTCTGGCAGTATATTGCATCATTGAGCAAAGAGAAGCATATCACGATTATTCTTACTACCCATTACATGGAAGAGGCTGACCGGCTTTGCGATCGGATAGCGATCATCGATCATGGAACCATAATTGCGCTTGATACGCCTCAAAACCTCAAAAACGGAATCGGTGGTGATATTATTACCATTACAACATCGGATCCTGCTACCGTTGTGCAGATACTCACCAAACCATGGATACACCGGATCGAGCAGCATCATGATAAGATACGGATAAACCTGGAGAATGCAGAGCAGCATATCAGTGAAATTATCAGTCTCCTCAATCAGCACAGTATCCCGATTCATTCAGTCTCGATTCATAAACCAACACTTGAGGATGTGTTCCTTTCATTTACGGGCAAAACAATCCGGGAGCAGGAGATAGACGGAAAAGAAATGATGCGGATGCACCGCAAAATGATGAGGCATTAATATGGATATTATCTATACCATCTGGCTCCGGAGTATGATTCGCTATGTCAGATCAAAAAGTAGGATCATCGGTAGCATCAGCATGCCCCTGTTCTTCCTGCTCTTTCTCGGATTTGGCTTAAATTCAGTAGTCAGAATACCCGGTTTTGGGGAGAATTATATTCAGTTCCTTATCCCGGGCATGGTTGCCATGAGTGTACTCTTTACCTCAGTCTTTTCAGGGATTCAGATAATATGGGATAAACAGTTCGGGTTTTTAAAAGAAACCCTGGTCGCTCCGGTAACTAGAATGGAGATCATGCTTGGACAGACGTTCGGAGGAGCAACAACAGCACTCATTCAGGGGATTATTATTATGGTAATCTCACTCTTTGTGGGACTTCACGTAGAGAGTGTGACCGGATTTTTGATTGCTCTCGGATTCATGGTGTTGATCGGTATCTCGTTTACAGCATTCGGCATTGCAATTGCTTCCAGAATGGAAGATATGACCGGATTTCAACTGATCATGAATTTCGTCATATTCCCAATATTCGGCCTATCAGGAGCATTATTTCCGATTAGTTCGCTTCCCGAATGGCTTGCACCGATAACAATGATCGATCCCCTGACTTATGGTGTGGAAGGAATCAGGTATGGTCTGACCGGAACGAGCCAGATTAGTCCGGTGATAAGTTTCATGGTAATTGGTGGATTTGCCTGTGTCATGACCATAATTGGTGCATTCCTATTCAGGAAAATAAAAATATAAAAAGTGCCAGGATTACATTATCCCAGGTAGATTGAAACCAAATTGTTCAAAGTCTTTAAGATTCATTATGTGGGCACTTTCACCGGAAGCAATGGACGGCAGGATAAATCGAAAAAAATCTTGGCAAAACTGCTCAAAACTGAATCCCTCTCCAACTATTACCTGTTTCCATTTTTGTTCCATTGAAAGAATGTTCATGAAGGAGATCATGAGGTACATTGATGTCAGGAATGGATCGATATCTCCACGGATGGTCCCATCATCGATTCCTTCCTGAATAGCATCCCGAAGAATCATACGACATGCACCATACCCTTTTCCTATATCTGCTGTACATGGATTCTCTTTTGAAAAACGCTCCGAGCCATAAAAATGAATCATTCGAAGATAATCCGGGTATTCCTGTGAAAATGTGTAATATGCCTGGCCCATCAGTATTACTTTAACGATACCCGAAACCTGTTTATTCATGCATTCAGAATATTTTTCTTTCAGGATCTCAACACCACGAAGGACTATGGAAGCGTAGAGTGCCTCCTTGTTTTTAAAATAAAGATAGATGGTGGCTTTGTTGAGTTCAACTTCACGAGCAATCTCATCCATGGAGACTTGTTCATAGCTCCGGGAAAAAAACAGACGTTCAGCTGCATCAAGTATTTCAGTCCTTCTTTGTTCCTTTTCTCTTTGTCTTCTTTCAGATATTCCCATATGGCCTCTCTACCAATACATGGTTGTTTAATAATGACAGTAATTTAGTATGTTATTAGATCTCACGACTGATCCACGCTTCTATAAGCTCCCGTGATATGCTCGCTTTTGAGGGATAAGGCGGCAGATTTTCTCGGGTAAACCAACCGGCATCTTCAATCTCCTGGTTATCAACCTGAATTTCTCCTCCGCCATAATCTGCAACAAAACCAACCATAAGTGAATCAGGGAACGGCCAGGGCTCACTCCAGAAGTACCGGAGATTTTGGACAGAGATGCCCACCTCTTCTTTTACTTCACGGTGAACCGTCTGTTCGAGATTCTCTCCTGGCTCATTAAATCCGGCAATGACCGAATAAAATCCGGATGGAGAGCGAGGTGAACGGGCAAGCAGAATTTCCTCTCCTTTTTTGATCAGTACAATGATAGCAGGGGAGATCCGGGGATAAACGGTAGTATTGCAAACCGGACAGGTCTGTGCCCGCTCAGTTGTGAGTGGAAGGGTTTTTGTTCCACATCTGCCACAGAATGCATGTAACCGATGGAATTCTAGGATTCTAACTGCATACGACGCAATCGCCATATCACTTTCTTGTGCCTTTTCATAGAGTTCCCTGACAGATGATGATTCAAATCCCTCCGGTAACCTTGCAGAAACAGGAACCTCACATACATGATACATACAATCCCCCTTTATACCAACATAGACAGGATCATTACATACCAGATCAGTGGGGAGTGAATTCTGCAAAATGATGATTTTGGATTCTAATTGATAACGAAAGAGTACCTGTGTGCCCTGGATCAGAATCCAGTACTTCTGTGCAGGGGAAATATCCTCAGGTTTCGGATATACAGGAAAGAGGGGGGAGATTCCATAGAATGGACGGGAAGCTATCATTTGCTTAGATTGCCTCAAAGATATCCCTGTTCCCGAGCGATATATTTATACATAATATTCCGGCTTTTTTGGTTCACTATAGAGAGTATGAAGCCGTATTGAAGCATCCTGGACAAGACCGGGTTTCATTGTTCTGGCATGTTCCGGACAGTTTTTGATACATGCACAACAGGTAATACATTTTTCTACCTGAATTTTTGAACTGTTTTGTGGATCAATTGCACCGGTCGGGCAGAGTTCTGCACATATACCACATTGTGTACACTTATCACTCACAGAAATGAAATCAACGGTCCATAATGTCGAATCACCCCGATATGGGTACATGCCTGGAATCTCTATTTCAGATAATTCAGATATCGACGTGACAGATTGCAGTTTTTCTTTGACTTTTCGGCCGAATTCTTCTGCATGACGAATATCATCTATATCCGGACGACCTGCTGCGGTTGGTGTTGCATCTGTTGAGAATGAGTGCTCCCCGATATATGCACCACCTGCGATAGGAATACCCCCACATTGCTGAATTATTTTTTTAAGTTCAAGCAACGCATCCTCATACACCCGGTTGCCATACACGACAACACAGACCGTCGGGGTGTGATGAGCCTGGATTGCATTCAACCAATCAATGATAAGTGCTGGGACTCTCCCCATGTACACAGGAACTCCAACAATAAGCAACTCGTCTTCAGACGTCTTCATTGGTGTTTTTCTTGTTTCAGGTCTGGTGATATCAATACATTCAACACGATCTGAAGTGATACCATTCGCAATACTCAAAAGTACTTTTTTTGTTGTTCCAGTTGGAGAGAAATATACCAATTTTACTGATTTCGCTTCCATGTTCCTTTACTCCTTTCGTGACTGTGAATGAAACAAATAATACAGATCGTTTTTGTTTCATAAACACAAGGGGGGTCAGAAAATCCTCCAAGATGAGGGAAGGATTCTCTTTTTTACTGACGGAGAGGTATACGTAATTATTTGATCCTCATTTATTATATAACTATCAGTTAGTAAATAACCACCAGTTATATTAAAAACCATTTGATATTCAGATGGAATGAAAAAAACAAAGAAAAATCTTAATAGTAACCAAAAGTTAACACATTTGCGATGATTTATTTCACCGATAATGATATCGATCGATTGATAGAAGATGATCTTCCGGCAGGTGATATGACTACATTCCTGTTAGATCTCGCTGGAAAGAAGGGTTCAATCTCATTGATTGCCAGAAATGAGATGATCGCCTGTTGTACTGAGGAAGCAGTTCGTCTATATAAAAAAGTCGGGCTTGAAATTGGATTTTTTGTTCCTTCTGGGACCAGAATGCAACCTGGTGAAAAACTGATCGAGGCACATGGAGATGCAGCCGCCATCCACATTATCTGGCGGACTGGGAGTGCGATGATCGAATTTGCGTCAGGTATTGCAGGCAGGACACATCAACTCCTGACTGCTGCAAGAAAAGAAAACCCATCAATATCAGTAGCAGGCACACGAAAACACCCGCCTTTTGTTAAAAAAATGGCATTGAAAGCGTTGATGGCTGGTGGAGGAGTACCACACCGAACCGGGCTATCTGACACCATACTCATTTTCCGAGAACACCTGTTATTTACCGGAGGGTATGAACAACTACCTGATGTGATCCGTTCAGTCAAGGAAAAGATGAAAGAGCGAAAGATAGTTGTAGAAGCCCATAGTATGGAAGAAGCATTGATTGCTGCCAATTCCGGAGCTGATGTTATTCAGATGGATAAAAGTCAGCAGGAAATTTTTTCCGATTGTGCTGGAAAGTGTCGTGCTATAAACCCAAATATCTGTATGATTGCTGCCGGGGCGATTAATGACACCAATGCAGCGATATACGCAAAAGCCGGTGCTGATGTGCTGGTTACCTCATGGATGTATTTTGCTCCACCGGCAGATATCAAGGCAGAAATCGTACCAGTAATGTAAATTTTTGAATCGGTCCGGATGAGTGATAATTCAAAAAATCATGTATTACTCATCATTTTTTTATTGGGCCAAGCATACTGGTATTACCTATTATTACCCATTATTCCCGGCAGTACATCAGGTTGTTCTAGGGAATAATGAGCAAAAAGCAAGAATATTTCATAACTATTATATCAAAACATTACAAACTATTACCCTGAAAGTATACATAAAGAAAATTTTTCCTCGCAAAGATGGTTGATTCGAACCCATTAAAGCATACAAATCAGATCTCATTTTTGTATGTTGATGATGAAGAGGAACTCCTTACTATAGCAAAACTCTTCTTGGAGCGAACCGGCGAATTTAGAGTTGATATTGCCAAATCAGCACAAGAAGTTTTGCAATCTGGATCTTTACAATCATATGATGCAATCATTTCTGATTACCAAATGCCAGGGATGAATGGCATCGAATTTCTCAAGGCAGTCAGAGATCAGGATAAAGACATCCCATTCATACTTTTTACTGGAAAAGGTCGTGAAGAGGTCGTCATCGAAGCAATTAATAACGGGGCAGATTTCTACCTCCAAAAAGGGGGTGATCCTAAATCCCAGTTTGCTGAACTTTCCCACAAAATAAAGCAGGCAGTCAGAAGAAAACGGGCTGAGAGATCATTTCAGGACTCTCAGAAAGAACTTGGTGACATCATAGATTTTCTGCCTGATCCAACCTTTGTTATTGATAAATCGGGTACCATCATCTCCTGGAATCATGCTATTGAAAAGATGACCGGACATTCTGCACGGAAAATGCTTGGAAAGGGGAATTATGAATATGCAATTCCTCTTTATGGTCATCGACGCCCAATACTCATTGATCTCATCAATGAAACTGATGAAACATTATCCCGGTATTATACCCATATATCACGATCAGGAGATGCTGTCCAGGCGGAAGTGGAGTATGTGAATGAAAAAGGCAGGAAAATTAGTTTGTACGGAAAAGCCTGCCCCCTTTACTCAACCAATGGAGAAATAACCGGATCAATAGAATCTTTACGTGAGATAACAGAACTGAAAAATTATGCTAAAAAATTGCAGAACAGTGAAAAAAAATACAGAAACCTTATAGAATTCTCACGTGACGCAATTATTATCATTGGGTTTGACGGTACTATCTATTTTAATAACACCTCTGGAACACTGTTACTAGAAGAGGAATCTTTAGATGACACCTTTGCCAGGAAAAATATAATGGAATATGTCCATCCTGACTCTTGTGAAGATGTACTAAAGGATATTGAACTGTTTAAACAGGGAAATGACGCAAATATTTCTCAGTATAAATTAATCACCACAAAAAACCATGAGATCTGGGTTGAGAGCCATGGTAGAAAAATTCCATTCCATGATTCACATGCCATATTCGTAACATTGCGGGACATTACCCGAAGAAAACAAATTGAAGAAGAGAGAGATACTTTTCTTCAATCATTAATATCCCAACAAAAATTTACAGAAACTCTTCTCGACGCGATTCCTCTCCCAGTTTTCTGGAAAGATACAAATTTCAGGATTTTAGGATGTAACCAGGCTTATTGCAGACTCCTTGGTATATCAAGTGAACAATTGTTAGGAAAAGCCATCCATGAGATATGGCCGGATAGTAAAGATGCCATTGAGACGATGCTCCACGACCAGGAATTAATAAAAAATGAGAAGAATCATTCTTCCCAGAGAAAACTTACTGATTGGGTTGGAAAAACTCACGACGTTATTGTATCAAAAAACCTCTTTTTTGACCATTCTGGAAAAATTGCAGGAATTGTTGGATCAATCCAGGATATCACTGATTATAATTTATTACTCCAGAACCTGAAAAGGCGGGAGGAATTGTTCCGGATGATTGTAACTCAGTCTTCTGACATCTTTGTAATCATCTCACCCACCTATGAAATAACGTATATCAGCCCGAATCATTCCAATCTGACTGGTTTTCTGACTGAAGAAGCAACCGGAACAATAGAACGCTTTATTCACCCTGATGACTACAGAGAAGTTATTTTTCATATTGATAACCTTGCAAACAATATATCATCCATTGAAACAGCTGAATTTCGAACATTAAAACGTGATGGATCATACATTCTTCTGGAAGGGGTAGGAGTAAATTGTATAGATAATCCCGCAATAAAAGGAATTCTGATCACTGCACGGGATATTACGACGAGAAAAAGAACAGAACAGGAATTATCTCGAATCACAAGATTGTTTCAAAAAATTTCGGAAAATTCACCTGTTTTTATCGCACTTTTAGATGAAGAGGGATTTATTGTTCTTGCAAACCAGGCATTTTCACTACCCACCTTCAATTATGATAACGAAAAAACAAGATTTCGTATTCAGGACTTTTTTAAAGCAGAATGGGAGATAGAATGTTCTGCAATTCTCGAAGATGTTATTCAACTGGAAAAACCATGTGTTCATGAGTGCCCGATTGTTGGTAAAGGCGGAGACAAAATACTGTCGGCTGCGTTTTTCCCAATCCAGGAGGAGGATAAAACCTATATTGGATTCATCGGGCTGGATATTACCGAGCAAAAGATATTAATTAGCCAGTTGAATGAGAGCATTATTCAGAATGAGGCTCTTGAAAAAGTAGTTGAAACACGGACTCGTGAAATTTCTTATTTATTAGAACTGAAAAATTCTTTAATAACCGCCATCGCTCATGATCTCAGAACTCCCCTCACCCCACTTATCGCTCTTCTCCCGGTACTGGAACATGAAGATGATAGTTCCAAACAGACGCAGATTATCAGAATTCTAGAGAAAAATACTATAAGAATTGCATCTATTGTAGAAAACCTCCTTTTTTTAAATAAACTCGGATCAATAAACTCGATTGAAGATATCTCTGACGTGAATGTTCATGGATTAATTGAGAATTTACTCAATGTTCATTCAATTGCAGCAGAAAAGAAAAAGATTACGATTATCACAAAAATTCCAACGAACATTGTTATCAAGACCTCTCTACCCCATCTCACTTCAGTATTAGATAACGTCATCTCAAATGCAGTTAAATATTCAAAACAAGATGGAAAGATATGGGTTTTGGTATGTGAAAGAGCAGAAAAAGTTCGGATTCAAGTGTTGGATAACGGTATCGGACTTACCAACCATGAATTATCACATGTTTTCGAACCGTTCTTTAAAGCTGATCCTTCGAGACATGACCGATCCTCATCGGGTCTGGGATTATCTGTTTCGAAACAATTATTACAGGCAATCGGAGGGAGAATTACCATATGCAGTGAGGGCTTGGATAAAGGAACGCATGTGACAATATGGATGAAAAAATCCATTGAATTACCTAAATGATTCTCTAATCAGGTTATTGATGAGATTAATCAATATGTTTGACTAAAAACGTATGCTGTTTCATGGTTGCGGTTTTAATTCCTTTTTGGTGTTTCGCAGACATCCTCTCCGATGCATTACATCCATGAGAATTATTTATGAATAATGACCCGTTTGAGAAAAGAAATACAGATCTTATGAAATAATAAAAACACCAAAAAAGAGTTATCAGCAAAGATACAATATATCCTTAGCTTTTCAGCACTCTTCTATGACAACAAGTATTGATATTATCATCTTATTTCTCCTTATAATCGTAAACGGTTTTTTTTCCATGGCAGAATTTGCTCTGGTCTCGTCACGTAAAATAAAACTGAAACAACTGGCATCAGAGGGAAAAACCGGAGCACACGCAGCATTGGGACTAATGGAAGATCAGACATCCTTTCTTTCATCAATCCAGATAGGAATTACTCTTGTGGGTATTTGTACCGGTGCATATGGTGGCGCAACCTTTTCGCATGTCCTTGAACCATTCATTGAGAATATCCCATTTATTGGTACCTACAGCCAGGCTATCAGTATAACTGGTGTTATATTGGTTATTACCTACTTTTCAATTGTAATAGGAGAACTCGTTCCAAAACGCATTGGTCTAGCGAACCCGGAAGGAATTGCCTGTACAATAGCTCCGGTATTTGTATTGATTACCAGGATATTTGCACCATTTTCATACCTTACATCAGGACTGACTCATCTCCTTGTCAAAATATTTGGTATTTCCGATCAAAAAACCCCTGATATCATTGAAGATGAAATTCATCTTCTCTTGGAGGAAGGAGCTGAATCAGGAGTAATTGACGAAACCGAACACAACATGATGGAAAGTGTTTTTGAATTTGGTGACCGGCCGATTGATGATCTGATGATACCAAGACCTGATATCATTGCCATTGATATTGATGATGAACCTTCAAAAAATCTCGACATAATGAGAAATTCCAAACATACCAGATATCCGGTATATAGAGACACTCTGGATTCAATCATAGGCATTATATCTATCAGGGACCTTTGGACATATTCACAATCACATCAGACCATTGACTTATCCAAGGTTATTCAAGAGATATTAGTCGTCCCGAACCAGATTACTGCTCTAGACCTTATTCACCGATTTCGAAATGCAACATCACCACTCGCAATAGTTGTTGATGAGTATGGATCTGTCGTGGGACTCATTACCCTGCATGATCTCCTGGAAGCTCTGGTCGGAGATCTTTCTAAGGTTGATAATGAAGAAGAGATTGAACTGGTAACCAGAAGACATGATGGATCATGGCTCGTCGATGGGCGAACCACTCCTGAAGAACTCTACGAACTGACAGGTATATCTTGCATTGAAGACTCAGCACGAGGTTTTTTTAAAACAATGGCGGGATTTATGCTGTACCAGACTGGCTCAATACCAAAAGAAGGAGAAACTATCGTCTGGGACAATTATTCATTTGAAATTGTTGACATGGACGGTCATAGGATCGATAAAATCCTAATTACACCAAAAGAGCCTGAAATCAAAGATTCCCTTCCCTAATTTTCGAGAATACGACAGAACCAGGGTTTCAGCTTTTTTTAAATAATATGGCTAATATTTGACATTTTGCAATTAAAACTGTATTTTTGAGAGAGATTGCAATTAATATATATAGATATTGTAATGGGACACCTGAAGTTGAACAATTAAATTCAAACAAGAGCAACGAAGTTGTACTCATGTATACCAAACAACTGGTGAGGTAGGATGAGTAATGACCCTCAAAGGTTCGGGATCTCTCAGGGTTAACCGGGAAAGGCTACAACCACACACAATAGATCGGTTTCGATCACAAACCTTTCCTCTTTGAGGGTCATCATATAACACCATACAACAGAATCAGTCCAGATACGGGATTCGAACTGAGCGAATATCTTTTTCTATCGCGCCCGACATATCGGTAAAAAGAATTAACGATTATTATTAATATCAGATATTGTTGAACGAAAAATATTAATCATACGTCCATACCTCCGAAAAATAATATATGGGATAGATTTCTAAAAAGACAAATATGACAATATTTCACTTAAAAACACCCTATTTTTCTCTTAATTGATTTCACATTATAAACAACTGCAATTCGTAAAATTTATGCCATGAGATTAGGAACAGTTGAAATATACTGTGTACACGCATGAATCAGGATGCACATACCTGAAGGGACAGGTATTTAGGCAGATTCAAAATGCCTCACAGTATATGAATCACGTTATCATGATTCGAACCGTATCTGAATAAGGATAATCCGGGATTTTAAGAATTATTTCCTGATTATCTTCGCATGAGAATTGCCAGTGCCATCTTATCATCGGATAAGAGCACACTAAATTCGCCATAAACCGGTTGGAATAGACAAAGTCTGTTATTCAGGTAGAGAGGAAGGAATTTTCAGCACTGGGTTTGTGTGGTTTCCTTGTGCTCACCCCTCTGTACAGGTCCAGTTCTAATGGACCTCTTTGGGTTATTCCACCCTGAGAACTCGGGTGAAAGAATGAGCGATAGCAATTTAATTAAGTATGTACAAACCACCTGCCCCTATTGTGGTGTCGGGTGTACACTGAACCTTGTTGTAAAAAACGAAAAGGTCGTTGGCGTAGAACCGTATAAGAGAAGCCCTATTAACGATGGGAAACTCTGTCCCAAGGGTCTTACCTGCTGGGAACATGTTCACAGTCCTGACCGGCTTACTACACCACTCATTAAAAAAGATGGGAAGTTTGTCGAGGCATCATGGGATGAGGCACTTGATCTTGTTGCCAAGAAGCTGAAAGAAACAAGCGATAAATACGGGCCAAAGGGACTTGGGTTCCAGACATCCTGTAGAACGGTAAACGAAGACTGTTATATTTTCCAGAAATTCGCCCGGGTTGGATTCAAAACAAACAACGTGGATAACTGTGCCCGTATCTGTCACGGTCCCTCTGTTGCTGGTCTCTCTCTGTCATTTGGTTCCGGTGCGGCAACCAACGGTTTTGAAGATGCATTAAACTCTGATTTTATTCTGGTATGGGGTTCAAATGCCCTTGAAGCTCACCCCCTTGCAGGTCGCCGGATGGTCCAGGCAAAACTGAAAGGCATTCCGATTTATGCAGTAGATCCACGTCTCTCGACTACTGCCAAGATTGCTGACAAGTGGATCCAGTTTAATCCGTCAACTCACATTGCTCTTGCAAACTCTATGATGTACTGGATCATCAAGGCAGGAAAACATGACAAGAAGTTCATCGAAGAGCGTGTCAACGGCTTTGAAGAACTCAAGGCAATGGTTGAAAAATATGCAGATGCTGAAGACATCCATGGTGTGCCACTTGAAACAGTAAAAGATCTGGCATACAAGTATGCATCAGCCAAGAATGCAGTCATCATCTACTGTCTTGGAATCACCGAGCTGACCACCGGTACTGACAATGTACGGTCCATGGGTAACCTTGCCCTGCTCACCGGGAATGTCGGACGTCCAGGTGTTGGTGTCAATCCACTCCGTGGTCAGAACAATGTGCAGGGTGCCTGTGACATGGGTGCATATCCAAACGTCTATTCAGGTTACCAGAAGTGTGAAGTTGCAGACAACCGTGCAAAGATGGAGAAGGCCTGGGGAACATCCGGACTTCCAGACTGGTATGGTGCTACTCTGGTTGAACAGATCAAGCAATGCGGAAATGAAATCAAAGCCATGTACGTTCTTGGTCTGAACCCGGTCGTTACGTATCCGGACTCAAACCTGGTCAAAGCACAATTCCAGAAACTTGACTTCCTTGTTATTCAGGATATATTCTTTACCGAAAGCTGTCAGTATGCGGATGTTATTCTTCCGGGAGCCTGTTTTGCAGAGAAGGATGGAACCTTTACGAGCGGTGAACGCCGTATCAACCGGGTCAGAAAAGCAGTCAACCCGCCGGGAAAAGCAAAGGAAGACATCTGGATCATTGCCGAACTTGCAAAGAAGATGGGCCTTAAGGGCTTTGAACTTCCGACTGCAAAATCGGTCTGGGATGACATGCGGAACTGCACCCCGAACATGTTTGGTGCAACGTATGAGAAACTCGAAAAGCCCGAGTCCATTGTCTGGCCATGCCCGACTGAAGACCATCCCGGAACTCCAATTCTGCACATAGGCAAGTTTTCAACTGCTGACGGCAAGGGTAATCTCTTTGGTATTGAATACCGCCCACCGGCAGAAGTTGCAGATGCAGAATATCCGTTCACCATGATGACTGGTCGTCTCATCTTCCATTACCACTCACGTTCACAGACTGACAGAAGTGCAGCCCTTCACTACGAAGTGCCTGCCTCTTATGTCCAGATCAACCACGAGGATGCAAAACGCCTCGGTATCGGACAGCATGAGAAGATCCTTATCTCCAGCCGCCGTGGAAAAACAGAAACCGTTGCTCATGTAACCGATGAGATCGGACCAGGTGTCCTGTACATGACCATGCACTTTAACGAAGGTGTCAATAACCTCACCAACACTGCACTCGATCCGATGTCCAAGATGCCGGAACTCAAACACTGTGCTGTGAAAGTTGAAAAGATGGGAGGGAACTAAGATGGCAGCAAAAGGCGATATGATCTATGCCTGGACAACTGACAGCGGTGTTGCTAAAAAAGCAGAGTGCGGTGGAGCAGTCACTACCCTGCTGAAATACGCTCTGGAAAACAAGATCGTTGATGTCGTTGTCGCAGTGAAGAAGGGATTTGACCTGTATGACGCCGTACCGGTTGCCATAACCGATGCAAAGGATCTTGACCAGACAGCAGGATCCCTGCACTGTGGTACCCTCCTCATGTCCACCTTCATCCAGAAATATCTGGACGGAGCAAAGAACATGAAAGTGGGTGTCGTAGTCAAGGGTTGCGACCTCATGAGCCTTATCGAACTTGGAAAGCGTAATGAAATCAACATGAACAATGTCCTTACCATTGGTGTCAATTGTGGTGGTTCTGTAAATCCAATTCAGGGCCGGAAGATGATCAAGGAGAAGTTCGGTGTTGATCCAGACAAGGTTACCAAGGAAGAGATTGACAAAGGCCAGTTCATCATCGAATATGAAGGTGGACACAAGGGCATCAAGATCGATGAACTTGAAGAAGAAGGATTCGGACGCCGTTCCAACTGTCGCCGGTGCAAGTATAAAATCCCCCGCCAGGCAGACCTCGCCTGTGGAAACTGGGGAGTTATCGGTGAAAAGGCAGGAAAGGCAACCTTTGTAGAGATTTGCAGTGACAAGGGTGCTGACCTCATATCCAAGGCCGTCTCAGCAAAGAAACTGGAGACGAGTGCTGCTGATCCAAAGGGAATTGAGATCAGAGGCAAGACCGAAGGAGCCATGCTCAAACTCGGTGAAAAGTGGCGCAAGAAGGAGTTTACCGCACTTCGTGACAATCTATGGGACTTCATCAACAAGGAAACGTCCCGGTGTATCAAGTGTTACTCCTGTATTGAGAAATGTCCGGTATGTATCTCTACTCCATTTGAGGGAAGACCAGAATCATATATGGTCAGACCTGGGTACATCCCGTCAGATCCGATGTTCCACCTTCGCCGGTTTGCTTCCATCTCTGACAGTTGTGTGAACTGTGGTCAGTGTGAAGAACTCTGTCCGGTTGAGATCCCACTGGCTCTCATCTCACATGCCATCAGGGTTGAAGGAGACAATGCCTACGTTCCAAAACTTGGGGCAGCTCCATACAAAAACTAACCATCCTCTTTTTTCCATACTCTTCTTTTCATCCGGTAATCGTGTATTCAAAGTGATCATTCAAGACCTCCACCACTAAACACCATATTTCCGGATTAATTCGCCAGCTTTATATTAGTACTCATTACAATATTTCTCTGCAATGTGATCAGGGGGTGTCCGATTACACCCATGGGCATATTCGGGTTGTCCATTCCTAAGGCCTGGTTGCAAAAAAGCATGGATTAGCTGATGAGCGTATGCTCTACCGATAATGAATGGTATCTTTCACCAGCTAAACTCGGGTGAAATATGAGTGAAAATACAGAACTAATGAAATATGTGGCAACCACCTGCCCCTACTGTGGTGTTGGTTGTACATTAAACCTGGTAGTGAACAATGGCAAGGTTGTCGGTGTTGAGCCGAACCAGAGATCTCCTATCAATGAAGGAAAACTCTGTCCAAAAGGAGTAACCTGCTGGGAGCACATTCACAGCCCTGACCGTCTGACAACTCCCCTGGTCAAAAAGGACGGAAAATTCGTAGAAGCATCCTGGGATGAGGCCCTTGACCTCGTTGCAAAGAATCTTAAGGCAATCTACGACAAACATGGCCCAAAAGGACTTGGATTCCAGACGTCATGCAGAACAGTCAATGAAGACTGTTATATATTCCAGAAGTTCGCCCGGATCGGATTCAAAACCAATAACGTTGATAACTGTGCCCGTATCTGTCACGGACCTTCTGTTGCAGGTCTGTCACTCTCGTTTGGTTCAGGTGCTGCCACAAACGGCTTTGAAGATGCACTGAACTCTGATTTAATTCTTATCTGGGGATCAAACGCTGTAGAAGCTCACCCCCTTGCAGGTCGCCGTATTGCACAGGCAAAGAAGAAAGGTATCCCGATTATTGCCGTTGACCCACGGTATACCATGACCGCCCGTCTGGCTGATACCTACGTCCGATTTAATCCATCTACTCACATTGCCTTAGCAAACTCCATGATGTACTGGATCATCAAGGAAGGCCTGGAAGACAAAAAATTCATTCAGGACCGGGTAAACGGCTTAGAGGATCTCAAGAAGACGGTTGAGAACTACGCAGATGCAGAAGCAATCCACGGTGTTCCCCTTGATGTTGTCAAGGACATGGCATTCAGATATGCAAAGGCAAAAAATGCAGTCATCATTTACTGTCTTGGTATCACCGAACTGACCACCGGTACTGACAACGTCAGATCCATGGGTAACCTTGCTCTCCTGACCGGAAACGTAGGCCGTGAAGGTGTCGGTGTCAATCCGCTCCGTGGTCAGAACAATGTACAGGGTGCCTGTGATATGGGTGCATACCCGAACGTATACTCCGGGTACCAGAAGTGTGAAGTTGCAGACAACCGTGCCAAGATGGAGAAGGCATGGGGAGTTACTGATCTTCCAGACTGGTATGGTGCTACCCTGGTTGAGCAGATCAAGCAGTGTGGTGAAGAGATCAAGGGAATGTATATCCTCGGTCTGAACCCTGCAGTCACCTATCCAGATTCAAATCTGGTCAAGGCACAATTCCAGAAACTTGATTTCCTTGTTATCCAGGATATCTTCTTTACCGAAAGCTGTCAGTATGCAGATGTTATCCTGCCAGGTGCCTGTTTCGCAGAGAAGGATGGAACGTTCACCAGTGGAGAACGCCGTATTAACCGGGTACGCAAGGCAGTAAATCCACCAGGTCAGGCAAAAGAGGATATTCACATCATATCAGAACTTGCAGCCAAGATGGGCCTCAAGGGCTTTGAACTCCCGACTGCAAAGGATGTCTGGGACGATATGCGGGCTGTAACCCCGTCCATGTTCGGAGCAACATACGAGAAACTGGAGAAACCAGAATCCATCTGCTGGCCATGTCCAACCGAGGAACACCCCGGAACTCCGATCCTGCACCGTGAAAAGTTCGGAACCGCTGACGGAAAGGGTAACCTCTTTGGTATTGAATACCGCCCACCGGCAGAAGTTGCTGACGCTGAGTATCCATTCACCCTGATGACCGGACGTCTTATCTTCCATTACCACTCCCGGAGCCAGACCGGTCGTGCAGCAGACATGCACCGTGAAGTGCCAGAGTCCTATGCACAGATCAACGTTGAAGATGCAAAGCGCCTTGGTATCAAGAATGGCGAATACATCAAGCTGAAAAGCCGCCGTGGAGAGACTAAAACACTTGCACGTGTCACCGATGAAGTTGCACCAGGTGTTGTCTACATGACCATGCACTTCCCTGAGGGTGTCAACAACCTGACCAACACTGCACTTGACCCGATGTCCAAGATGCCGGAGCTCAAGCACTGTGCCATATCTATCGAAAAGTTTGGAGGTAACTAAGATGGCAGCAAAAGGCGATATGATATATGCTTGGGCAAAGGATGCAGAAATCCAGAAGAAAGGAGAGTGTGGTGGAGCAGTTACCGCCCTTCTCAAGCATGCACTGGAAACAAAAATGGTTGACGCAGTTGTTGCTATCAAGAAGGGCAAAGACCTCTATGATGCAGTTCCAACCGTCATTACCAATCCGGAAGACATCATCCAGACCGCCGGTTCTCTGCATTGTGGTACCCTCCTTATCCCCAAACTGATCAAGAAATACCTGAACGGGGCAAAGGACATGAAGCTCGCAGTCACCTGTAAGGGCTGTGATGCCATGGCATTCTATGAGCTGGCAAAGCGGAATCAAATAAACCTTGATAACATCATCATGATCGGTGTCAACTGTGGAGGTTCAGTAAGCCCGGTTGCAGCCCGGAGGATGATTGCAAACAAGTTCGAAGTTGATCCTGACAAGGTTCACAAGGAAGAGATCGACAAGGGTCAGTTCATCATCGAGTACGAGGGTGGACACAAGGGCATCAAGATTGATGAACTTGAAGAGGAAGGATATGGACGTCGTTCCAACTGTCGCCGCTGTAAGATGAAAGTCCCACGCCAGGCAGATATCGCCGCCGGTAACTGGGGAGTCATCGGAGACAAGGCAGGTAAGGCAACATTCCTTGAAATCTGCTCAGAGAAGGGTGCAAACCTCGTAAACAGTGCCCAGTCAAAGGGTGCTCTTGAGACCAGTGCAGCAGACCCGAAGGGTATCGAAATCCGTGGAAAGGTCGAGCGGGCAATGCTCAAGCTTGGTGACGAGTGGAGACACCGTGACTTTGAAGGTCTGGGACAGGGCAAGGACCGCCTGAAACTCATGATGTCAGAGTCTTCTAAATGTGTCAAGTGTTATGCTTGTGTTGAAGCATGTCCAATCTGTTACTGTGTTGAGTGTTCTACCAAGAAGCCCTGGTACGTTGCTCCGGGTGTTCTGCCAACCAGCTTCATGTTCCACCTGATCCGGTTTGCACACGTTTCAGACTCCTGTATCAACTGTGGTCAGTGTGAGGAACTCTGTCCAATGGAAATCCCGAATGCCCTCTTCATGCACTCCCAGCAGGTTGAGATTCAGAAGATGTTCGACCATGTTCCAGGTCAGGACATGACTCCGCCAATCCATGCATTTGTAGAAGAGAAGGCTGAACGTGCACGTCTCGATGCAACCGGCACCGATTCAATATATACCAATATCTTTTCGGATGAATAATCCGAACCTTTTTTTCTTTTAACTTCCAGTATTTCACAGAGGTTTGAGCATTTACTCTCCCTTCTTTTTCCGACAGGTGGCCAGATATGACGCAGATAGATAGTTTAACCCTGGGAATTACAAAAGAATACCCGGTGATTAAGGCTCACGGGACTGAATGCAGGGATGCAACCGTTGAGGTGTGTACTGAATCCAGGATTATTTTTTCTCTGAACGGTAGTATTGTAGGGGATCTTTCGATAACACCACTTGATCTTGAAGCTTTTGCAATCGGCTATCTCATCTGTGAAGGATACATCTGTTCCAGGGAAGAGATTAAGGAAATTACTATTAATCTCCCGGATATTTCTGTAAAGACCAATACTGGGGCAGTTCCTTCAGGACAGTTTTCTAAAAATAGTTCTGGAGGTTCATGTCGAGAACTCCTGCCGGGTAGCACTCCGAATCCTCTTCAGGACGGATTTGTGCTCTATGCAGAGACCATTCTGAATTCTATGGATAAGGTAAACGACTATTCTGTCATCTGGAAACGAACCGGTGGAATGCATTGCAGCCTTATCATTGATGAACATGGCTCGGTAATTTCTGGTGTAGAAGACATGGGTCGACATACGACAGTGGATAAAGCAGTAGGAATGGCCTTGATAAAAGGGACTGATCTCTCCCGGTGTTATCTGGTATGTTCAGGAAGACTTCCGGTTGACATGGTTGCGAAGGCATACCGAGCAGGAATCCCGGTGATGGTCAGCAATAATGCAGCATTTGCGGGAGGAATTGACTTTGCAAAAAAAGCAAACATGACCCTTGCAGGTTTTGTCCGGCCACCAAATATGACCATTTATACCGGTGGTCAGAGGATTTTATTCCCCTGAACCGAATTTTTAAGTCAAGCCAATTGTTTTTCCCGGATACGGTGATTAATTCTGCTGGAAAGATGATGCAGGGTGTATTGGGCAGGTGCATCCCGGAATGTTCTTTACCGGAATACATACTTTTCTTCCCGCTATTTCAACGAATTCCACGTGAATATCAACCATGTAGGTCTCTTTTAACGTCATATTCGTGATCACTTCTTCTGCCGGGCCGATGTTGATAAATGATCCATTTTTCATAATTCCGACAAGGTCTGATACCATAAATGCATGATCCGGAAAATGCGATGTCATGACGATGGTAATTCCCTTTTCTTTAAGTCGCTCAACAAGAGAGAGAACCTGCATCTGGTTTCCAAAATCCAGATGTGATGTTGGTTCATCTAGGAGTAAGAGTTCTGGCTCCTGGGCAAGTGCCCGGGCAATTAGTGCCATTTGATGCTCTCCACCGCTGACTTCATTTACTGATTTATGCATAATATGCATTATTCCTGCCTCCTGGATTGCATGAAGAGCAATTTTGAGATCATTCTCATCCGGAGAAGAAAAAGCAGAGATATAGGGAGCCCGACCCATCAAAACATATTCAAGGACAGAATAGGGAAATGCTACCTGATAACCCTGGGGAACATATGCAATTCTTTTTGCCAGGGTTTTCCGGTCAATCTTTCTGATATCAGTCCCATCAATCATGGCAACTCCATTCTGATATTCAAGAATATCAATCATACATTTCATAAGAGTTGATTTTCCGGTTCCATTTGGTCCAATAATACAAAAAATATCCCCTGAATGAAGAGAGAAACTGATATCCTTAAACACATCCCGTTTTCCATCCCAGCTGAACTGAAGATTATGAGCTGTGTACGTTATACCCATCCGGTCTTCCTCCGCCAGAGCAGGTAGGCAAAGAATGGAGCACCGAGTAAAGCGGTCAGAATACCAAGAGGAATCTCTGTTGCAATAATTGTCCTGGACAAATCGTCCATGATGAGAAGGTAGGATGCACCCATCACAATAGTGAGTGGCAGGAGTTTTTTATAGTCAGGACCGGTTATCATCCTTCCAAGATGGGGAACAACAAGGCCTACCCACCCGATGATGCCACTGATACATACCGATGCAGCCGTTAAAAGTGTTGCACAGATGATGATGATCCGAGTAATTTTCTTTAAATCAATACCAAGGGTTTTTGCTTCATCCTGACTTAATGAAAGGAGGTTAATTCTCCACCTGATGAGGATGAGAACTCCCCCTCCGAAAATGATTGCCGGTAGGATCGCAAGGATGTCATTGTATCTGACCGATGAAAGACTTCCCATAAGCCAGAATATGATGGTTGGAAGTTTCTCGTATGGATCTGCAACATATTTGGTGATTGAGAGTAGTGCTCCAAAGAATGCTGATACGATAACTCCTGAAAGAACCAGCACGAGTATTTGCCCGTTTTTATATAACCGTGAAAGAAAATACGATGCTAAAACAGCGAGTATCCCCCCAATAAACGCTGATATCTGAATCATCCATGCTGCGGTTGAGAAGAGAATTGCAAGTGCTGCACCAAACCCCGCCCCGGAAGAAACACCGAGTATATCTGGAGAAACGAGAGGATTTTTAAACAATCCCTGGTATGCTGCTCCTGCCATGGAAAGAGCTGCCCCGACTATAACCGCTGCGATAACACGGGGGAGACGAACCTGGAAAAGGATGGTTTCATCTGCATTGGTCCAGGTGTGTTCTATAGGATACACCTGCGAGATAAGCATTTTTACGACAGTAAGTGGTTCTACTTCATATCTCCCGATGAATAACGACCAGAAGATCACCCCGAATGGAAGAAGGAATAAAAAAATCCGGATTGGTGTTGCAATGTGCAATGTTGCTTTAATAGCCTGAAGGTTATATTGTGGCGGAGGGATGTGAATGTCATGGGGTGGAAGGGAACGGGTATTGAGAGATACATGCTCTGATGAATTCATAGTAAACCTATCATAACCAGATTGCCGGCTTGTTAAGAAGGATAGGTATACAAATGCAAAAAAGATTGTTATTTGAAGTGAGATGTTAAATTAATTATATTTACATGAGCATAAACCTTAAAATTTCGTTCTATTTTGTCAAAATCGCGTTGATATTGTCGTATGTTTTTTCGGGAGTGTGGGAGGTAACTGGATCTCATCATTTTTTCCTGAAAAAAATGAATAATTTTTATAATTCGCATGAAAATATTAACTCATGATTGATGTTAATACAATTGATTGGAATGAGGCCTGGAAGAAGCCTGAAGGTGAGGAAGGAAAAAAGAAGGGATTTATCAGTTGTGGGAGACGATGGTCAGATCCTGATCGGTGTAAACGGTTCAGCGATGCTATGAAAGAAGATAACTGGGCAGGATCCAGGGCACGGATCAGTGTTATGGACATAGATGAGGGCTCTCGGATTCTTGATGTCGGTGCGGGACCAGGAACTCTGGCTATTCCTCTTGCATCCATTGCTGCACATGTCACAGCTGTTGAGCCTTCTGAGGGGATGCTTTCCTGTCTTCGTGAAAATATTGCTCTTGCAGGTTTGCCCAATATTGACATTGTCCCCAAAAAATGGGAAGATGTGGATGTCACACATGATTTGAATCCACCATATGATGTGGTTGTTGCGTCATACTCGCTGGGTTTTCCGGATCTCCGGGAAGGAATCCTGAAAATGGTGAATGCTTCATCCAAATATGTCTATATTTTCTGGTTTGCAGATATGCTCTCTCCCTGGCAGAGAAATTATGGAGAAATCTGGGAGAAATTATATGGTATTCCACGTCCTTCAGGGAATAAGCCAAACATAATCTACAATCTTCTTCACCAGATGGGAATATATGCCAATATTGATATCAGCAAAGAGGAGAGTATTCACCGGTATTCAAGTGTTGAGGAAGCAGTATCTGATCAAAAAGATGGACTACATCTCACGACACCAGAACAGGAAGAAATCCTTCGGGAATACCTGGATAATAAACTGATTCGGGAGAATGGAAAGGTTGTTCTTCGTGAAATGACACACCGGGCAAAGATCTGGTGGAATGTAAACGACCAATGAAATCCGCCCATTAGGATTTTTTCAATAACTTTTTTCAATACACAACACTCATTCAGGCATATTTAGATCATTCAGGAATATGATTGGTTGAAGGAAAATAATGAGGAACATAGATAGAATGATATGAAAAGAAACGAGTGCCATATTACCAGGTCATGACCTCAATCCATTCACCTTCGCGATACCCTTGATGACCAGCTGGTACTCGTACCATCCCGTCACTATGATATAGCATGTGAATAAGGCCTGACTTTCCAAACACAGGACTGGCCATGTCTCCGATCAGACGTACCCGGATATATCGATCAGATTGGGGGTTGGAACAGAGGTGATCGCTCAATCGTGCTTCTTTTTTATAAAAACGCTGACATGGTGCTCCTTTCATGGCACGTAACAGATGAACGACCACGAGCGTTAACACCATAAATGTGGCCGAGGGATGGCCTGGAAGTCCAATTACCAGGACCGTCCCTATCTTTCCGATTGTTGTCCGTTTATCTGGGGCAAAAGAGATTCCCTCGGTGTAAACCTTACCCAGGGAGCGGACGACTTGAGCGGTGATGTCATTCTGATCCCGGTTACTTCCACCGCTTACAATGATGGCATCGCATTCCTCTGATGCTTCCATAAGAAGATTTTCAAGTTCCTGAAGATCATCGCGTACAATTCCATATTTCATTGGAATTGCTCCTTGGCGTCTGCAAAATGTTGCAATAAGATGGGAATTTACCTCTCTGACCTCCCCGGGTTTTGGTATTGATTCTGCCGGAACAAGTTCCTTTCCAGTTGAGATGATGCCAATGACAGGTTTTTTCCTGACCTTTATGCGGATCTTCCCCAAAGATGCCAGAATCGGAATGTCCTGGGTCCGTATCATCCATCCATCAGGAAATATCAGTTCATTCTTCTTGAAATCGTCATTATTTCGGGAAATATGTTTTCCTGGTTCGATTGGACAAGTAAAACATGGCAGATCTGACGATGCATGGATCGGTTCACTGAGTATGCGACCTTCAGATTCATCAATGAGGACCGTCTCCGACCCTGTCTTATGAGCAATTGTCCGGACTATCTGAAATGCTTCGGACAGGGGAACATTTGTCGGATCATTCCTGATTTTTTTTAGAACCTGTTCTTCTGGATTGGCTAGAGAGAGCACATCCATTTCGGGTTCTCCACACGCGAACATATCTCCCATGAAATCAACAATATGTGAAAATCCTTTGTTTCATGAGTACATATACGCTTAAATAAAGGACGCCAATAATGTAAATTATTTATGATATTATAAAAATTAACTTAAAATAGTAAACCCCGGATATTTTCTTTCTGATAAGAATAATGTGAAAAACCGAATCCCTGAATATATGCCCGATGTTCCTTGAATGAATTTTTATGCACCTATTTTTCGAATAAGGACATAATTCTTTCAGAGCCTGGAGGCGATCTAATTAATCAAATTAATTTACAACAAAGTAAAACTAAGCAATATTAAAATGGAAATTCCTCATTATGAAATGCTCATCCGAGAGATTGCCAAGGCAGCAGCTCCGGACCAGGTAATCGAAGATCTCCGTATCTATACAAACTGGGTACTGGTTAAAACCGGGAAATGGTCACTTTCCACAATCTTCCGTGGAATGCCGGGCCTGACTGATCCTGCAGGCATGGACTCGTGGATGGGAGACTGGCTTCACAAACCCGGATTAGAATCATCAATAGAGCTTCTCTCCAGTACCGAGACACTCCGGCGTGCAGTAGGAATGGCATGTTTAAAGTCGCTTCTTCCGGAACCTCAAACCATAATTCATGGGAATGCCATCGATATGGTGAAGAATGCCGCAGCACATGTTCCCACCTGCTTTGTAGGATATTTCAAGGAGGGGGCAGAATGGCGGGAAATGGGCTGGCCGGTTCATATTGTCGAACTTTTTCCCCGTCCAGGTGATATCCATTGGAATGATGCAGATGAAGTGCTCAGCAGGGCACAGATCGTTCTGATGAGTGGTCTGACTATTGTGAATGAGACCCTCCAGGCAGTGATTCGCCGGACACCAGATGCGAAAATCAGGGTCATGATGGGACCAACCGTCCCTCCAAGTCCTACACTCTTTGAATGTGGCCTGGACCTTATTGGAGTAACTCTTGTTCAGAACATGGAGCTCATGGCTCGTTATGCAGAACTTGGGGGAGGAAGTATCTCACATTCCCCTCTTAGTGCTCTTGAACGAATCAACATGGTAAAGGACATTTCTGCATTTAAAAAGAAACTACTCTCCCTAGGCGCGGTAAACAAAGAAATTGGTGAATCGGATGTGGCTTAATAACATAACAACATGGTACAACAAGGGAATTCCATGTGCCCTGGTAACAATAATTGATTCTGCAGGATCTACTCCCCGGAAAACCGGATCACATATGGTCATCAACCAGAACGGTGAAACAGCAGGATCGGTAGGCGGTGGAGGAGTAGAGTTACAATGTATTCACCTTGCCAGAGAGGCAATGAAAACGGGGACCTGTATTACCCGTAAATTTGTCTCGAAAGGAGATGGGGATGAATGGAACGCATCAGATGAAGATGCTGAACTCGGAGTTTGTGGAGGTTCTCTCACCGTTTTTATAGAGCCTCTTATTCCGGAATCAGAACTGGTAATTTTTGGTGGTGGTCATGTCGGGCTTGCCCTTGGGAAATTATGTGAAGTCCTGAATGTTCCATACCGGGTATATGATGACCGGAGAGAGTTTGCAGATCCTGAACGGTTTCCTGGAGCAAGATCTCTCATATGTCAATCTTTTACGGATATATCCTCACATATTCATCTTTCAGGGACAAGTTATTGTGTTATTATGACCTATGGCCATGAACATGATGAAATCGTCCTGGAACAACTCCTCAAAATCAAAAAAATACCGTATATTGGAATGATCGGAAGTGTAAAAAAGGCTGAAGTATTGATTCGTAACATACAAGGCCGAGGTGGAGTCATCGATGATCGAGTCTACTGCCCCATCGGTCTTCGCATCGGAAAAAATCTCCCTCAGGAGATTGCCTTATCAGTTATTTCCGAGGTAATCCTTGTTATGAGAGGAGGGATTCCTGAACATATGCGTGTAGACTGGTCAGCAGACAAAAGTATACCTCATCGGTGAAATGTTTCAGACCGATAAAGCCGGATCTCATTCATCATATCATCAATAAAATCATCGTAATTTTCAGAGCCGACATCAATGATTCTTTGTCTCTGGACCGGCCATCGCTTCGTAACCGCATCAACAAAGGATCTCCTGACCGTCCAGATCATCGGTGGGCGGGGTGTTTGCATGATATGATCAATACTCTCTCCCCATACCTTCCCCGCAATCTCAAACCTTCCTACCTCATCGATGACAAGGAGATCCACCTGACCGGGGAGGGGTACCTGGCTTAATATCTCCTTCCCAAAGGTAAGGCCTTCTGATCGAAAGTAATACCTGCCATATTGTGTGGAATTAGCCGTTGGAATTGCAGAGCAGAGTTCTACAGTTCTCCCGGAATGTACATTCAGAATATCAAAACCTGATCTGATACCATCGCTGAAATATCCCGGAGCAGCGATACCCTGCATTCTGATTCCCTGATTTGTGAGTTCTGGAAGGATTTTCAGAAGAAGTGTTGTCTTTCCCTCCCCTTGTTCACCGGTGATGATGAATCGTGGTGGTTTCCAGTTAGACATTGAATTGACCATATTCTTGTTGACTCCTTCTCATAATTTTCATTCCAGATATTTCAATCGGTATTCTGATGAATGTATGTCAGAAAATCCATAACAATATAGGAATCAGGAGATTTTGAACCGTTTGGTTCGCTAATCTGTTTACCTGAATTTGGATTATTTCACTATCAACCCATGAATTGGTGAAGATGATGTTATTGCCTGATTTTTACAGAATCACTCAGAATATTTGAAGTTCAGGTGAGTGCTTCTTCTTATTTATATGGCTATTTCTGGAGAATGGAAACATATGTTCTTTCTCTCATCGTAATATAAGAAATCATGGTTCATGGAAACGGTAATTATCCTGAAACAACCCTGGAGAGCAAAATCCGTTGGGAAGCTATTGCAGATTTCTGGGATTCCAGGATGGGAGATCATTCGAATCTTTTTCATCGTAAAATAGTTAGGCCCAAAACCGAAGAACTCCTCATGCCTACGAAAGGTGATTTTATCCTGGATATTGCATGTGGTAATGGTAACTTTTCGCAGCGTCTTGCAGAACTAGGTGCAAAGGTTATTGCGTTTGATTTTTCTGAAAAACTTATTTCCCATGCAATGAAACGCCATGATTCATTCCGGGATAAAATTTCATTTCAGGTATGTGATGCAACAGATGAAACCCAGCTCCTGCTCCTAAAACAAAACCGATTTTTTGATAAAGCCGTTGCAAACATGGCTTTCATGGATATATCAGATATCCGGCCGTTATTGAAGAGTGTATATCATTTGTTGAAACCGGATGGGATATTTGTTTTTTCGATGCTTCATCCCTGTTTTATCCGACCGGAACCACAATATCTCACATCGTGTTCTCATGAAGGTGAAGCAATAGTCGGACAACCGGTAAAAAATTACTATTATCACCGTTCGCTCCAGGATATTTTTAATCTGTGTTTTCAGGCTGGATACATTGTTAATGGATTTTATGAAGAATCTGATGATGATTTGGAAAAGCCAGTCATCTGTATTGTCCGGTTACAAAAAAGTGGTCAGTAAGATCCCGATTGATTGACGAAAATCATTTATTTTGAATACTATTGCCTGTGTAATGGTTGCAGTGGATTGATCTAACCCTTTTTTTCAACTTTAATTTTTATTTCAGTTTTTGATATATTTTTCAATTCAACGGAGAAAGAATAAATATATTTAGTAAATGAATAGAATTAAATTATTTGCGAATAAATAAAATAATTTATTTAATAGAAAATAGAACCATATTTGTTTGGAGTGTATTCATGAAAACTACTCACTCGTATGTATCATTCGGGCTGGCATTTTTGCTGCTCTTCGTTCTGTTTGGTGCAGTATCTGCTGCTGAAACTGATGATAAAGAACTGATCGTCTTTGCCGCTGCATCCTTAACCGGCGTAGTGGGGGATCTTGATCCGATCTTTGAAGCTGGACATCCAGGTGTTAACGTAACTACTAATTTAGACAGTTCTGCTACCCTTGAAACTCAGATCAAGGAAGGAGCATATGCAGATCTCTTTCTACCGGCAAGTACGAAGAACATGGACAACCTGATCAAGGAAGAACTGGCTGACAAAGACAGCGTTACGAAATATGCAACCAACAAACTTGCAATCATTGTCCCGGTTGACAATCCAGCTGGAATTACTGGCTTTGCAGATCTTGCAAAACCAGGTGTCAAGATCGTCAGCGAAACTGCAGAAGTCCCGGTACGAAAGTATACCGAACAAGTACTCAACAAAACATTAAACAGTACTGAGTATGGAAAGGCTTTTGTTGATGCATTCAGAGCAAACGTTGTTTCAGAAGAAACAAATGTTGCGACTGCAACTGCAAAGGTAGCTCTTGGAGAAGTAGATGTAGGGATCACCTATTATTCTGATGTTACCAAAGACTTTGCAGATAAGATTACCATTATTGACATACCACAAGAATTCAATGTGGTAGCAACGTATGAAGCTGGAATTCTCACAGAATCAACTGAAAAGGAACTTGCAAAGGAATATATTGATCTCCTTAGCTCAGACGAAGGAAAGACTGTCCTGAAAAACTACAACTTCCTTCCCGCATAATAGTGTAGGGGTATGAAATCAGGCTCTATCTCTTCTCTCCGAAAGGGGGGGAAAATATTAATTCTCCTCCTTTTTGGCCTGATAGTCTTTATTACCATCCTTTTCTATACATTGCCACTTCTTTCACTCTTTCTGAGGATAACTCCTCACGAGTTTTTTGTTGCAATTTTTGATTCAAATGTCCAAAGTGCCATTTTTTTATCACTTATTACGGCCACCACCGCTACTGCAGTTATTGTTTTGCTTGGAACCCCTTTGGCTTTCATGAATGCACGAGTTGATTATCCTGGCAGAAAATTTGTAGAAACTCTGATAGATGTCCCGATAGTTCTCCCTCCTTCAGTAGCAGGTCTTGCTCTTCTGGTTTTATTCGGAAGACGTGGCCTAATTGGAAGCTCGCTTAATGACATGGGTATAACCATTATATTTACAGCACTTGCAGTCATTATTGCCCAGATTTTTGTTGCAGGTCCTCTTTATATCAGGCAGGCAAAAAGTGCCTTTGCCATGGTGGATCCAGTATATGAGTCAGCAGCTCGAACCCTTGGTGCAAGTCCCTTTATGACCTTCTTGAAAGTGACAGCGCCTCTTGCCCGAACCGGATTAATTTCAGGGATTATCCTCAGTTTTGCACGGGCAATCGGCGAATTCGGGGCAACTATCATGGTTGCAGGAAATTTACCTGGCAAAACACAGACAATGCCACTTGCGATTTATGGATTTATGCAAAGCGATCTGACCGCATCGATTGCTCTCTCAATCGTTCTGATTGCGATATCTTTTGTCATTCTGATTATTATCCGCTTCCTCTCAGGGAGGTCAGCTTAATGCTTGAAGTTCATATGAAAAAGAAACTACGGGATTTTGACCTTGATGTTTCTTTCAATGTGAGACCTGGTGAAGTACTTGTTCTGCTCGGGGAGAATGGATCCGGAAAATCCACTATATTAAACCTCCTAGCAGGACTTCTGATTCCTGATGATGGATCCATCTCGCTAAATAAGAGGATATTGTATTCTGGTAGTGACTTTGAAGCACATCCCCCGGAAGATCGGAATATCGGATATGTATTTCAAAATTACGCCCTGTTTCCACACATGTCAGCTTTCGAGAATGTAGCATTCGGATTACGGAGACGAAAAATCGGATCAGGGGAGATTAAAAAATCCGTGAATCAGATATTAAAAGACCTTGGTATTGGTCATCTTACCAATGAACGTGTTACCAACCTTTCCGGCGGACAGCGGCAGCGGGTAGCTCTGGCACGTGCAATGGTTATTCAGCCTGATCTTCTGCTCCTTGACGAACCACTGACTGCGCTGGATCGGCAGGCGAGAGAAAAAATCCGGCAGGAACTCAGGGAAGACCTGGTTAAAAGTAATAAACCCTCCATAATTGTGACTCATTCACTTAAAGATGCCAAAATCATGGGTGATCAGGTTATCATCCTTGCAGAAGGAAAAGTAATCTGGACCGGACGACCAAATGAACTTCAGGCCCATACTGGGGTATCGCACGTTGAGTACATCTCTGACGAATACATAAGTTTTTCAGCGATAGCCATTGACTAGGTGGTTCTGTACCCACTCATGATTATTTCATATTATAGGAAAAAAGAATGAAATTTCGATCGTATGGTTCAGATCCAAAGAGAATTGCTCTTATACACGGGGGTCCAGGTGCACCTGGAGAAATGGGTCCGGTTGCACGATATCTGTCAGATTATTTTTCAATTATCGAGCCATTTCAGACAGGACTATCAGTCCAAGATCAGGTCGAAGAACTGGCAGAGATCCTTCGTTCATCTGCAGAATTTCCAGTTATCCTGGTTGGATATTCTTGGGGTGCTTGGCTTTCAGGGATGGTTGCAGGCAGATATCCCGAACTTGTATACCATCTCATTCTCATCTCTGCAGGCCCATTAGAGGAACGATATGCCACGGTATGGGAGAACAGGATGCAACGGCTCACTCCGGATGAACGTGAAAAAGTGCATGATCTCATAGTACAGATTCAGAATCCTATCTGTCCTGGCAAGGATCAGATATTGGAAACATTCGGAAGATTGATGCATAAAGCAGATACATTTTGTCCAATTCAGAAAAATAAAGAAGAAAACGATACTTTCTCCAGTGATCCTGAAATATTTTCACGAGTATGGGCTGAAGCAGCAAAAATGCGACAAACAGGAGAACTTCTATCTTGCTTTCAGCAGATATCCTGTCCAGTAACGGCGATTCATGGTGATTATGATCCTCATCCGGTTCAGGGAATCATTGAACCACTATCCCGGAATCTTTCCAGGTTTACGAGTATCATTATTCCAAATTGTGGTCATTGCCCATGGGAAGAGGCTGGAGCTAGCGATACCTTTTTTTCTCTTCTTCATGGAGAAATATCTGGCATTTTCCCATCACTGGTTTCTATTGCCAGGTAACATGGTTCTAATCCGCTTTTTCCGAATATCGGACTGCAGGATGTGCAATCATCTTCCAGGTGAGGGACTATCCGCAACCTGAAAAATGGATCTTCAGGATCGTACACCCGTATGATCAGGGATGGATACTTGAAAAAACATGATTGAACATTCTGGTGGGCTTTCCAGTGTCGTCTGCTGTGTTCATCAAGCCCATCCTCTATCAATGAAAAAACCTCAGATGGACACCGATCAGTGCCAAGATCAAGAGCATCTATAAGACGGAAGAGTGCTGTGACAAGATGCAATCGAAGGAGAGATGTACTCCTCTTCGTCATAAGATCTATCCTGCTGTCATGACACTCAACCAGAAATGCCAGATCACTGCGTTCATTTTCTGTAAGTAGTTCTGATAGAAATGGATCAGTCCGGATTATTACAGAAGAGAGTTCGGCATGTCTGCTCCTGTCATGTATAGAAATGGGATGGATGTATCCTATATCATGGAACCATGCTCCCAGGAATAAAAGAAAAATCTCCTCATTGCCTAAAGATATCGGCAAAGTTCTAAGCATTTGATGAATAAACCGAATAAGGGCTTCAGAGTGACAGATGCCATGTGATTGAAAAACCGGTAACCCTCGGGGAATAAAGGGGAGAAGAGACGAGGCATATTTTTCTGCCTGGCAGATCCGATCATAATACTGTGGGTAAATAATAAGTGGCTCGTATTTCTGACCCTGCCTTGACTCGTTCATTGATTATCCATGGGATTTTAATACAGACAGGGCATTCACCACACTGACGATGAGAGCCCTGACCAGGGGTGTCGGAGAATTGACAAGTGGGTCAGCATATCCTCAACCATAACCCCTTGTATCTTTCCACAATTTGGCATTGTACTTGTAGCAGTTGAACAACAGACAGCATCAGGAATGAGAGCAACAGGGGTAAAACAAATCCCTTCATATCCGGATATGAGTTTTACGCTGGTAAAAAATACTCCCACGACAACTGAATCTAGTGGTATCTCTGAAAAAGGTACTGGTATCCTCGTTTTCAGGATATCAACCGCATCGGAAAGGATGGCCATTTGTTTTTCTGTTGTCTGGTCTATGATTTTTTACTCCTTTCTGCCTGATTCAAAAGGGAAAATTATTAAGTAACAGAGTAATACGACCCGAATGCACAATCTTTACATTGGATCAAACCATTGGTGTTTACTTCCCTGCTATCCAGGATCTGCTCTCCGCACGTTGAACAAAATTCCTTGTGGGTAGGCAGTCCTGGCATGTCTTCATCTGGAATATTCACCCTTACTTTCTGGATGGTAAATAGGTCAGATTCTGGAACGGTAGCTAATTTCTGAGCAATCGCGCGAAAGTCCTGTTCTTGTTCTCCCTTTTTAGGAATGGCTGCGACTCGTACTGCTTTTCCTGATTTACTATCTACAAAGGTTGCAGCAAACTTACCATAATCCCGGTGTTTCAGCGTTCGGTGTCCCAGTGTTACACCAGTTATTGCCTGAATTGCATCGGTTGCACACCGGTCAATCTCAACATAAACAATAAGGTCATGGTTTTTTTCCATGGGGTTCATACTCAGTTCACGCATACCGGCAATCGTCATCCGGGTCCCCATGACGATCCCCGGACAAACATCACCATGAAATGCTTTAGCTTTTTCGAGTAATGTCTCAAAGTCACTCATAATATCTGAAAAATGTACATAAAACGGGTTACAATTAGAAAGGCAAATCTTCCTCAAATATCGGTTTAATACCCTTTCGACCTTTTCGGGTTTCCTTTGTTCGTTAATCAACGGCGATCATTACTTCAGAAGACTTGATCAATGCCCATGCAGTATTTCCTTCTTTTAGCCCTAGGTTCTCGACAGCATGAGTTGTAATAACTGATGTAAGAAGAACACCATTTCCAATATCAAGAACAACTTCTGAATTTACCGGACCTTTCGTTATGGACTTAATGGTTCCTTTGATTGAATTACGAGCACTGATTCTCATGTTACCTCCAGAATAATTGATTTATGATTATCAGTGTTGGCGATACATACACATAAAATTGTTTAATGGATCCTCTAATTAACAAAAAGTACATAACAGTATCACATCACTCGTTAGAAAAAGTGGTTAATGATATTTCCAGGATGTTCCTTGAATTATCCATCGACATCTCTCATCAATAAAAAATAATTGACAATGTCAGGAAACAATCAATTCATTTATACTACAATACAGGCAACCTTCTAGTACTAATGCATTCTCATCACGGGGAACTCATGGTTCTGAATGAAACGGTACATAACTGGATTAATTGCTGGAAATCTTCAATCGATGAAGATTATTATACATCTGATGAACAACAGGCTGCCAGTTGGAATAAACGTGCGGAACATTTTGGTAAAGATGTGGAAGAAGAGAGACAAAGGAAAAAGAATGAAGATTTTTTTAATCTTTTAGAGGAAGCGGGATTCAACCCAGCAGGTGCACGAATTCTCGATATCGGGTGTGGTCCGGGAACGTTATCCATTCCCCTGGCACAGGCTGGAGCACATGTCACTTCGCTGGATATTGCCTCAGGTATGCTTGACAGAATGAAAGAGATCGCAGATCGTGAGCATCTTTCGATTACTCCGGTTGAATGTTCCTGGTGGACTGCAGATATTGATGCGTTAGGATTTCGGAACTCATTTGATCTGGTAATTGCATCATTTACTCCAGGTATCAAAGATGTTGATACCTTTGATCGGATGATTGCTTGTTCCAAGAGATTCTGTTATTATAGCAATTTCATCAGAAAAGATCCTGCAAAAATTCCTTGTGAAATTTATACGCGAATTTTGGAAACGATTCCCCAGGATAACATCTTTGCATCTGGATTTATGTACCCGTTTATGTATGTATACACTCAGGGATTTCACCCGATTGTGAAGGTAACTCATAAATCAGAGGATCGCAACCAGAATTGGGAAGAAGCATGTGAAAAGGCAATTGATTTTATCTCGCTTCGTCAGGAACTTACTTTGGAGATTAAAGAAAAGATCAGAGAATACTACAAAAATGCTTCTATTGATGGATTATACCGTACCCATTCGGAAATATTCAAAGGGATGATGATCTGGTCTGTAGAGAAAAATAAATGTTGATACAGGAAACAGGTTAATCTCATCAATACCGTATTTTATCAAATACAATACAAACAACCTCTCTAAGTGATCAAATATAGTTTACAAAATTGTTCATGGCAGCGTAATTAAATAAATTTATTAACTTTTAGTTCAAATTAATTTATGGTGGTTAGTACTTCCAGCACATTGAAGAATAAACCATAGACAACTCCAAGAGCACTCCTTACCGGTACTTAAATACAATCCGATCATGCCGTTTCTGAGTACCGGAAATACTCTACTACAGTCAAACTTGGTTACCATCCTAACCACCATCTTCTTTTAAAGGTGAAATCGTCATTCTGTCTGAACTCATATTTTTTTGTACCATATACCCATTGACCATGTTTTTTACATTGAGCAATTCACAGATGGGAACAGATATATAAGGTGATGACATATCTTGTATTGCAATTCAAGAGGTTAACTTATGGTTAAAGTTAATGAATTATATGAAATTGCACTGTATCCATCTGAATGGAATGCAGTTGTAAAAGAATTTCAGATCAATCAGAATAAAGGAGAAGCTACGAAAATAGAAAGAATAATCGGGGGAAACCGCGTAACTTGTGAGGTTATGGGGTATTCCTGGAATGGAGCAAAAAAACCAGATGTACCTTTGAAACAAAAAATAAAAGTACAAATTACGGGAATAATAAAGGAACAGGAAAATCGGGAAAAAACTGCATCCTGATACAGATTCACCGTGATTTAGTGGTCATTCATCTTCGATTCATATATGCAAATCCTTTGGTTTTGGGATTACCTGATTTCAACGGTTTTTATTCCAAAACCTTCACCTGCCAGAGACATCAATTAAAAAGGACTTTGTTTTGTCCTATTAGATATCCCTGTTCACTCTAGTCCGGGTAATGTTTTAAGAAGAGCCTCTTTTTCATACTTCAGGTCAAAATCAAAAATATCCGGATGAAGATAATTCGCTAATGATTCTAAGGTCAGAATCCATGATGGGCCGGTTCTCATATGTGCTCCAGATACTATGAAAATATTATTTTCCTCTAGAGCAGGAGCGGTAAGGTTTTCTCTTATACATAAATCAACAAAATTCTGGTGTGTCAGATGACCTGGACCAGAAACAACAAGGATATCCGGTTGTAATTTTTGAAATGCATCCCGGGTGAATCGTTCGGATGATTGTTCATCATATCCCAGATTATAATTTAATACCTCTCCTCCTGCCAAAGAAATGAGTGTATTTTCCATTTTATCCGGATATGAGGGGAGGAGCGGATGCGAAAGGACTGAGAGAACCCGAGGTTTATTTGGCATATCGGAATTTTTCTCAATTATCTGAACTCTTTCTGAGAGGAATCTGATAACCGGATGAAATGATGAAGTTCCTGACCATTGTTGTAATACCTGTAAAAATTCGATATATCCTTTCGGAGTCTGTAACCGGTTCTGTAACTGCTCCAGATAATCGTTGGACAACAATTTTGTTAATATTAATCCTATCGTTGTATCATCAGAGATTCCCACCGCTTTTAGAATACTATACACCATGTCAAGTGCTACCGGTGTCCTGTATCCACCTCTGAATCGGGGTTCAGGATAGTGTTGGGAATACCATGTTCCTCTGACTGGGATGGAATAATGACAGGAAGGGCATACTGGCGTATAGTGACCTGAAAACCGGGCTCCCATCGGTCCATTAAATGATCGTTCAACAAGTAATTCATTACATTCCGGACAGTATGAATTCAAATAACGGGTTGAGGGCGTGTTAAAAAGGTATACCCATGGCAGATATTTCCTGCAGGCTGAGATCAGATCCTCAGCCACGGTAGCAGAGGGTTCAAGCGCAGTATCTGCTCCATGAAAGGGAATAAACCGCATGACATGGAGAGGAATATCAGCAGATATCTCCTGTATCCGCTGCGCAATAGAAACAATCTCTTCCATGTCTGATGTTTTGCATACTGCAGCAACCTCAAGATGTATGTTTCTGGAATGAATCGTCTTCAGGGTTTGAAAGACATGTTCAACATTACAAGGCGCCCCGTTATCCTGGTATCCATGTTCTGACAGTCCTTTCAGTCCGATGGTGATAAAATCCATATGGTCTAAAAGAATATCCAGCGCTTTTTCCGACATACATCCATTCGAGGCACACCCCATGGATAATCCGGCCGTATGCAGCTCCCGGGCAACACGGGTAACCGTCCCGAGTGAGACTGTTGGCTCATTCAGACAAAAGACCGCCCCGATACAGTCGTTATCTTTTGCCATGCGAAGAATGTCTGATGATTCGGCATGAATAAGAGCATCAGTTAGCAAATCCTGGTTCTTTGCCAGAACATACGAGACGCACCCTTCACATGAGAGATTACAACCGATAGTAGAGAGGAGGAGATAACGTCCACCAGGAGTATAATGGAGAAAAGGAATGGTTTCAATTGCACTCGGCCAGAGAGCCAGGTACCGATTAGGGAAACGTTCTAAAATCTCCCCATTGATGCAGGTATACATCCTGCATCTTCCATATCCTCCTTCCTGAATACTACACCGGTGACCACACATTTCGCATTCCATTCTGGTCACCAAAAAAAAGTTATTGTTTCGGTTTATTCAGAGTGACCTTCGTGGTGTCTGAAAAAATGTTCTCAACATCTTTATCAGTCAGGTCAATCCGATAGAACTTTTTATAAAAGCTCTTAATTTCATCTTTGATATCAAAGGAAACCGATTCCGGATATATGACACTCTGGAGCCAGAGAGTTCCGAGAATTGACTCAGGTACCGGAAGTTCCCAGCTCATGAGGTACTTCGGCATCCTGAAAACCTGCTTCTCCTTGACCGCTGAAAGAGACTGCCAGGCAGGGTCAGCCAGAATATCTTCTACACTAGCCGGGCAATAGGGAAGAAGGACGACAGAACTTGGGTTCCATTCGTATACCTGCTCCATGGTAACCGTATTATCTCCACCAGAAAGGCCCTTTGCTGCGTTTGATGCTCCGATAATCCGGGCAATTTCAGCTTCATAATAATCGTCGCCAAGTGTCTGGAGTGGGGATCGTTGACCAAAGTAAATACTCTTTCTTTGATCTTCAGAAATACTCTCTCCGGTCTCCTGTACGGAATTCATCTTCTGGTTGTAATAATCAATAAACTCCTGGGCTTCTTTCTCCTTTCCAAAAATTTTTCCGACTATTTCATAACTTTTTACCAGATTTTCAGCCTCTTCAAGATCGATTTGTACCAGTGGGATGGAAACTCTCTCAATATCATTATTGATTGACGTATAATCAATGGAGGAAATAACAAGCTCAGGTTTCAGTTTCATCAATTCCTCGAGATTAACATTTGTCTTACATCCGGGAGAGGGAAGGGATCCAAGTGTTGGCTGAGTCTTATTCACCAGATCTCTGTTCGCTGGTCCGATACAGGTTCCAACCAGTCTGTCATCCGCTCCGATAACATAGATAAACTGGCTGGAAAATGGATCTACCGTTACAACTCTGGTTACATCTGCAGGAATTTCTACCTGATTTCCTGAAATATCAGTAATTGAGACTGTACCATCAGCAATTGTGCAGACAGGAATCAATAAAAAACCTGCTACAAGAATGCAGAATAGATGAGTTAAGGATAACTGCATAATACACTCCAAAGATGATCGTATGATCTTAATGCTGTATGTTAACTATGCAATAATAATTTACCTAAATGACATGCAGATATTGATCTTTTTTAATTAACTTAGGTAATCACTCTACAAAAATATGCGAGAGCGTATCAACGTTTAAATTTTTTGAATTTTTCCGTTGTAACTTTGACCGGAGAATCATTTTTATATCATCGAACAGGGTTTGGACAAAAGAGTTCGCATGTTGCTCTTCAGGAATTAGGTTGACAAGAGCTGACAGATACTCCTCAATATATCCTGCGGAGTATGCCGGGAATGTGACCTGGATTACACTGCTCTGTAAAATACCGGTGATCTGAATGTTTTCAGGTTTTTGAATCTGATAGCATGGAGAGAGGTATTGGTGTCCGGTTATGGTATATGCCCTCTGAGAGAGGATATCCAGTCCTTCGAGTGTCACATGACCTGATAGCAGATAATCCACACTCAGGTACCCGTCATTCAACTCCTGCCTTCGAAGAACCTTGATAATATTCACAATTGATCAGAGAAGGTTGGTTTGTGGGGCAAAGAATATACTCTTGAAATACGTCTGTGAGAAAAAAAGGGAGGTAAAAATTATCCTGAAATTTTTGCTGTTGCCTTGATAAATGACCGGGTTGGTTGAACCGATCGATAGGAAATATGATAGAATCGCTGGTAAAACTGGTCAGCAACCTCATCCATATTCCAGGTACATTTTTCAGGATGGAATGACTGCGCCAGAAGCATAAGGCCCAGAATCCATCTTGGACTACCAAAATCCCATGATGGCGGTAGTTCAATGACCTTATTCTCTGTTATCGCAGGGACCATGAGGTCATGGGTTTTGCAATATGTAATACACTCCTCTTTCGGAAGAGAAAAAAGACCCGATATGCATATCCAGTCAGGATTGAGCGATATAAACTCTTCATGGGATAGATTTATACCCGGTTTCCCGGTCCGTTTTATCATCCGGTTTACAGGATTGCCTCCAGCCACATCCACGAGCTGATTCTCGAATCTGCCTCCGTTCAGTGAGAATATCGGGTATCCCATGGTATAGAGAACACGGGGATGAGAAGTTTCCTTCACTGCATCAGAAACCCTGTTTTTCATCTCTTCCATGACTGACAGTAATTCTTCCCCTGCATCCTTTTTGTTAACAGTTTCTGCAACTTCACTGATGATGTCATAATATGAAGAAATCTTTTGGATTCGTTCGTGTATTGAACTGATTTTCCCATGGGCAAGATATAATTTCCAGAGCCGGGGAGCACACAGGAGATCATCAACTCCAAGGCAGGTAACAATTCCCTGTATAAATTCAAGAGCACGGGTAGGTCGGTATCCGCCATCCATACCCTCTTCTTCATACCGGGAAGGTGATGCAATTCCGGAGAGAGGGACCTGGTATCCGCATGAACATAACCCGGTATCCAGATATGTTACCGGTCTGCACCCCATTGGTCCGTACATTTCACGATTAGATAATACATCTCCGCAATCTGGACAGACGGTATTGATATACGCAGTTCCTGGTGAATTGAGGAGGTACACATGGTCAGCAAATTCTCGTATCTTATCACACTGGAGTTCAGATTCCGGTATAGAAGGTTCATACTCCTGGCCGAGATCTCCAAATGCCATACACCGCATGATCTGGATTGGAATCCTATCAGAAATGGAAACAATCTCTTTTGCCTGGGAAATGACTTCGTTCTCCTGCCCCTTTGCATGCATCAGTGCAATTTCAACATGGACCCCCGCCTGAACGAGCTTTTTGATGTTTTGGATGACGACTTGATCATTAATAATTCCACAAGCCCTGAGATTCTTCACGTCTCTCCCCTTCAGACCGATATTTATCATATCAACAACCGGAAGAAGAAGATTTAATGAATGCTCTGAAAAATACCCGTTTGATGAACATCCAACAAACATCCCTTTTTCTTTTGCCAGGTGGGCAACCCTGAGGAAGGAGGGAAGGGAAACAGTCGGCTCATTCAGACAGAAAATGACTCCCCTGCAGTCGTGCTTCTCCGCTTCATCGATTATGGCTTTTGCTGACTGGTACCGAAGACCTGTTCCCATGTCATCCGGTTTTCTCACCAGTACTTCAGATACACATCCCGGACATTTCAGATTACATCCGATAGTACTGATTTGAAGTGCTTTTGCCTGTGGGTAGGCGTGGACAAATGGGATCGTCTCAACCGATACTGGTGTTACCATCAGCCAGTAATCCGGAAACCGTTCAATTATATCATCATAAACTGCGGTATACATTCCACAGATGCCAGTGCCACCATGTGCAATGTCACAGTGATGAGGGCAGTAGGGACAATTGGTCATTCCCGCACCATCATGAGCCAGATACCGGAATCATCGTTTATAAGATTGTAATTATGAACCCCGATATTCTCTAATGTAGACGTGATGATATAAGGCGAACGGGATGTCATTCGTTCCTTCATTCCCGCTTCAAAATCGGATTCTCTCTCTTTCATCGCTGCAACGATCTGTTCTTTTAATGCAGCGGTTCCAAAACCGCCTCCGATATAGGTTTTCCCACCTGGTTTCATAACCCGGTAAATCTCTGAAAGGCTTTTTGATAAATCCTCCCAGAAAAACCATGATCCTCTGCTGACGATGAGATCAAAGGTATTATCATCATAAGGGATTTCACGAACATCTCCCAGTGCCGGAATAACTCTCTTGTTCAGCCCTTTTTCAGAAACCCGGGTTCGACAGATCTTTATCATATCTGGTGAGCAGTCAAGAGCATGAACCGTACATTCAGAAGCAAGAGCCAGAGCGGTTGCAAGATGCCCGGGGCCGCTCCCGACATCAAGGGCTGTCCCGGAATGAATACCGGTGTTCGTGACGATCTGTTCTGCAATAACAGGATAAATGGGAGAAAAAATAGTGTCAGCAATCGTTAAAAAACGTTTGCTATCTTTTTTCCCCATATTAGGGTTATCTTTTTGTTCCATATGTCATCATTCGTAAACCGGAACATCACTGAGCAGACCATCCAGCTCTGGTGCAGATACCTCTACTCCATAGAATGATGAATAAAATTCAGTAATCTTCTCTTTCAGCTGTTCGGTAGAAAATTTCTCCGGGTACAGGGTGTGGAGCATCCAGTACAGCCCAGGAATCTGGTTCGTTCCTGGTGGGCGGTCAAACCAGGAGAATGGTGAAACGGGGACTCCGTATACTCTGCCTGACTGAACTGCAGGGACATCTTTCCAGAGCGAATCGGTGAGAACTGATGAGGCGAATTTTGAATCACTGGCGATGATAACCTCCGGATTCCAGCTTAACACCTGTTCAAGTGAGACAGGAGTCATACCATATCCTGGTGTTATCGTCGTCTCGGCAACATTTTTACCACCACAATAGTCAATGAGCATTGCATGCTGGGATCCGCTTGGATCGGTTGCAAGACCATCCGGCCCTTCTGCATAATAGACCTTGATCTTCTCTCCTTCAGGAATAGTCGAGACTATATCTTTGACTGTTTTTAACGCAGTCTGATAATATGCAGCCAGAGCATCTGATTTTTCTTTCTTATTCAGGACATCACCAATAAAGGAGATCGATTTTGCATACCCAGATATATTTGCAGTATCCTGAACTGTTATGAGTGGGATATCCCCGAATTGTGACTGTCTATCCTCAACAGCATTGACATCTACCGGGTCTCCGGTGATGGTTCTGCCTTCAAGGATGATGTCTGGATTGAGTTTGATGAATGTCTCAAAATTACCATCAGTTTTTCCAAACCATCCTCCGACGACGGGGATGCTCTGATACTGCTTAGGAATATACTTTTTCTGGAGGGGGGTGAGTTCAGAGTTCCATCCAAGCATGAGATCCGGTGCAATCAGGTACAGGGTCATCGTTGTTGGCGGGGCAGTACTTACAACTCCGGTGATCTCTGCAGGGATAGTAAGTTCTCTGCCAAGAGCATCAGAAATCGTCCGTTCAGATGCCTGAGTATCTGCAGACATGGGAAAAATGCAGGCAATGGTGATAATCAGCACAACAAATGCTAGAAATACATTATTTTTCATTAAGTTAACTCCTATTCACATGTTACTTCATTTAATGTACTAAGATGATTTGTTCAAATGGTTAAATAATAATAGTGGTTTGATTTTGAAACGAGTCAATTGTGATTGATTCAATGTTATGATCAGTAACTTGTGATAATTATCTATCAGGAGACGTGGATCGCAGAAAAAATAGATTCTATGATTTTAATATCATTACCTGATTCTGGTCATTTTTACAGATACAAAGCTCCCTTTTTCTAAAGATTCTGAACCTTCATTAACATGAAGAATTGCATTAGCCCTGACTCCCATCATATGACCAAACACTCTTGGAACAGGAGTTATCTCATTTACTCCATCATTCATTGTGACTTTCATCATGAGAAAGAGATCAAATCCAGGAAAAGGAAGAACAGTCTCCATAAGTTTTCCTTTTACATAGACACTTGGGGGAATTGACAATCCCCAGTTCGTTAAAAGAGGATAAATCATCTCATAGAGAACAATCAGAGAACCTATAGAAGGGCCTGGCATTCCAATTACTGGTTTTCCATGCATTGAGCTAAGTGATACAGGTTTTCCCGGAGCCATACCAACTCCATGAAACATGAGTTCTCCTCCATCAGCAATGGCATCTACCGTGAAATCTTTTGATCCAGCTGAAGATCCTCCAAAGATCAGAACCAGATCACATTTATCAATAATTTTTTCGATTTCTTCAGTAATTGATGTGGGATCATCTGGAACGACCTGGCCAAAAACGGGAGTGATTCCAATTTCTTCAAGATAAGATGCTATCATGTGGGAATTTGAATCTACAATCTGTCCGGGAAGTGGTATTTTCTGTAAAGGAATAATTTCATCGCCGGTTGCAATCAACCCTACCTGTATATGCAACACCGGAACTTCCAGGATTCCATAGCTCAGTAATGCGCCGATATCAAAAGAATTGATGGCATGTCCAGCATCAAGAACAATATCGCCTTTTTGAATATCAATCCCTTGAGAAATGGTATTCTGATATGGAGTAACTGGAGTGTGTATCCTGAAACATGATTCCTCGATTTCCGTGACTTCTTCAATCATGATAACAGCATCATATCCCTCCGGCATAGGCATCCCGGTATTCACTCTTACAGCATGAACTAACACAGGATTTTTCTGGCTCGCCAATAACGTTTCAATACTCTTTACTGCTATTCCATCCGGTCCACTCAGTAATACCGGTGGATTTGTACGATTCGAATAGACCGGTTGTGATAGTGTATGACCAGATGCGTGAATAGTTGGAATTTTTTTCAAGGTCATAGGTTTTGAAAATGACTGTAATAAGATATTTTTCGCTTCATTGAAAGGAAGTAATTCATTTAAGGAAGTTATCCGTGGTATTTTGATCACCTGGTTAATAGATGAAACAAGATCTTCGATCATAAGTTAATAAATATTTTTAATTTACTTTAACGAAAATAAAAATAATAAAATTAATAGATTACTACGAAATATTGAATCAGGGCAGAAATCATCACTTCTACGAAGAACATTCTCGATAATGTACGACCAATGGTGTGATGCAAAATAAATTACAGACCATAAATGGATAGAAATCAGGATTTTTCCGGTTTTTATGATTACGTATGAAATGAGCCATCCATATTACATACCTGTATCAATATCTTACACTTCAAAAATGAACACTAGGAAAAGGTGAATTAATTTAAAAATGTTAACTTATACAAAAAGAAACCAAAAATATTAATTATCCTGCCACTTCACATATGTTATATGAGTAAATCATCGATTACTCCATTTTCGAGATTGATCATTTCGATTTTAATAATGGGGGTTTTTTTAAGTGCGACATGCATTTTTCCAGGTTCAGCAGGACAGCCATCAAAAATAGTTACAGATATGGACGGGCGATCAGTCGAAATACCGGTGCCTGTTGAAAAGGTAATTACTCTTGGATCAGTGCCCGTCCAGAATAGTTTTATCTTTACTTTGGGAAAAGGCGAAACCATCATGAATGATCTCCCAGAATCCTTCAAAAAACAGGGAAGATGGAAATATCAATACATATTTGCTCCAAATCTAAAAAACGCTGATTCGATTCAGATCTCGACAAACCAACCAAGTGTTGAACAGATAATTGGTATGAATCCTGATCTCTGTTTTACCATGGACAAATCCACAGTGGAACTTCTTGAAGGTAGTGGAATCCCTGTTATTTACCTTTCATGGGTGGATGACAACGATGTAAAAGATCTCATGACACTTTTGGGTGAAGTGTATAACAAAGAGGAACAAGCTTCAGAATATTTAACGTATTTTGATAATACCATCCACCAGATATCCACGATTGCAGAGACTATTCCAGATAATGAGCGTAAAAAGATATTATATCTATCATATAAATCCATGTCCGTTCCTCATAAAATTGCAGACTGGTGGATCACCAAAGCTGGAGGAATAAGTGTGAGTAACGTATCAAGGCCAACCGAATCATTAGAAACAGATCCCGAACAGATTAATCAATGGAATCCGGATGTAATAATCGTCTCCAGTGAGAGCGATATCACCGGAATACTAGATGATATACAATTTTCAGAAATTACCGCAGTAAAAAATAAAGCAATCTATAATGGACCCTTTGGAGCTCATATATGGGCTAACCGTGGTATTGAATTACCCTTAATGGTTATGTGGACTGCAAAAACAGTATATCCTGATAAATTTAAAGAGATTGATTTAGAATCAGAAATATCCGATTTTTACGAAAAATTTTTTGGATACAAGATTACCAAAGATCAAATCAATGAAATTTTAAGTGGGAAAGCAAAGATTTAACAGAAATCCTGAAGATTTCGAATGGAATACTTTATTCCATTAACTTTTTTGATTTAATTAGTTAATTTAACACCAATCATTTACAAAATCAATAAATTAATCATTCATACAAGTAAACTCATATTACCAGGATGAAAAAACCAGATATCCTGAGTGATATATATGAAAGAACGACAAAACTCTACTATTCTGACAATTTTTCTTCTAATTGGTATTACCTGTATTTTTCCAGTACTCGCTGATACCCAAACTCAGACAGTAACAGACATGAGTGGGACAGAGATAACAGTTCCAACCGATATTCAAAGAATCGTTATTGCCTGTCAGGGAGGAGTTGCACAGGAGATAGTTATCATGGGAGATCCAGATACTGTGGTTGCAATCTCTTCAATGAACCTGTTTCCCATGTTTTTGAAGATGTTTCCAAATCTTAAGGATCTTCCTAATGCAGGAAGTTTTGATGATCTGAATATGGAAACTATTCTAAAACTGAAACCTGATGTTGTCATTAACAGTGTAACAGCACCAAAAGGCAATGCAAAAATTGTTGAGAACAATCTTCCTGTCTTCCAGGCATATACGGGGAAAGCATCTGCAGATACGATATATAATGAATTCAGAGCATTTGGAAAACTCCTGAATAATCCTGAAAAAGCAGAAGAACTGATCTCCTACTGGGATGAAAAGAAGAAATTTATCAATGACCGGATGAAGTCTGTTCCGGAAAATGAGAGAAAGACTGTCTTTTATACCTCTAACAAGGATCTGGCGACTGATACGAATTGGGGAATCTCATTTGTAACAACATCCGGAGGGATCAATGTAGCAAAAGATCTTGGGGATGCAAAAGTAAATCCGGAAAAATTAGCCGAATGGGACCCTGATGTTCTGATTATCCGGGGAAATACTGACGGAACCTATCCTTCCAATGATATCGTAAACAATCCTCAGTTATCCGGCCTTTCAGCAATTAAGAATGGTGAGGTATACAATGTACCAATAGGCGGTTTCTGGTGGGACAGACCATCTCCTGAAAGTCCGCTTGGGTTCCTCTGGCTTGCAAAGACTCTCTATCCTGAAACTTTTGAGGATGTCGATATGGTAAGTGAGTTGAAAACCTTCTTCAAACAATTCTACCGGTATGATCTCACTGATGAAGAGGCCAATTCCATACTCTCGGTAAATCAATAAGGAGTCAATAATGGAAAATATAAGTGCGACACCAGTCTCTTCTCTCAAGTTTCCTGATGGATTTCAGGAGATTGACACCATTGTTACCGGATATAAGCGACAGATGATTTTGGCAAGTGCCCTAAAGATGGGTGTGTTTGATTATCTTGAGAAATCCAAATCAGCAAGTAGAGAAGAGATAGTTTCATCTCTTCCCTTGTGTGGAATGCTCAGTCGGAGTTATTTAAATGCTCTGGTATCCATGAACTTTTTGTCAGTGGATGGAGATAAGTATTCAAACACTCAGATATCCAGGGATTTTTTGACAAAAGAGAGTCCCTATTACCAGGGAGATGTAATTCTTGGGAGTTCAAAATCAGGTTCCCGGTGGGATCTCCTTTCTGAGGCCATGCAAAGCACCGACGGTATGGTACCAACCTCCGGTCCGGGACCATCCCTGGATCATCTCGATATGCTGGCCCAACGAGTCATTCAGGGTGAAGCTCAGGCATTGACCAGGTGGATTGGAGACCTTCCGGGTTTTGCAGAACGGAAAAAAATGCTCGACATTGGAGGGGGTCACGGGCTATATACGATTGGTATCTGCCAGTTAAACCCAGATATGGATGCCGTTATCTTGGATCAGCCCCATGTTATTGAATTGACGGACTCGTATATCCGGAAATATGGTCTGGAAAAGAGGATTATTGCGAGAGAGGGGGATATCAGAACCGAGGTCTATAAACCTGAGTACGATATCATTCTCATCTCCCATCTCCTCTATAAATTCAGAAATGATCTGGATGAGATATTCCGTCTGGTCAGCAATGGTTTAAAAGATGGAGGTATTCTGGTATCCAATCATTATTTCTGCTCTCCGGGATGTGTTCCGATGCAGAATGCGGTTGTGGAACTTGAACGCTCTCTCCAGAGTGCCGGTCATCCACTCTGTCATCCGGAGCATTTTGAAGGGTTATTTAAAAAATATGGACTTTCATGCATCCGGACCGGGACTCTTGACACCACTTTTGGAGTATCACATGTACATGCCGCAGAGAAGATGGTCAGATGAATACTGATACTCTGGCACCATCAGATGGTCAGGATGAGGGGCTCACCCTCTCTGCCTCTCCTGATATCGATCTCTCCATCGGTGGTTCGATTCTAGAAGAGACCAAAAACCGTCTGATGGATCGGTATGGCGATCAGATTAAAACCATTACTCTTGATCGGGTAGTGATTGGTATCTTCTATACTGGTGTGCAATTGTCTGACGGATCAGCAGGGATCTGTTTTACTCCCATCAAGGCGATTCCGGAATCAGTCTGTTGTCCCTCCTCGGCACGAGCGATGCCCAAGGCAGGAAAATTGAAGGGAATGAAGGTCACCGATGTTTTCAAATATCTGACTCAGCCTGCCCCGATAAAACGGGCCATTGCGATTGCAACTCTGAATGCTCTTTCTGATGGAATTTGGCGGAATAATCCAGAGGAAGGAGCAGGACGATATCGGATTGATGAAGGCGATGATATTTTTTCCTTTGTTCACCTTGAAGACGTACATAAGGCAGTTGTTATCGGGGCCCTGATCCCGGTGATTAAATCATTTAAAGAAAAAGAGATCCCCTACCGTATCGCTGAACTGGATATAAGAACCCTGAAAGCAGAAGAGATACCCTTTTTTGTCAGTCAGGAAGATCTCCCTATGGAACTTGCAACCGCTGATATGGTGATCATCTCCGGGACAACATTACTGAATGACACGTTGGAAGGAATTCTTCAAGCATGTAATACGGCTTCAAAAATATTTCTCATTGGTCCGACTGCAACTATGCTTCCTGAAAGTTTTTTCAAACGAAAGGTTTCAGTTCTTGCAGGAAACCGGGTGGTTGATTCAGAAAAAATTCTTGATGTTCTTATCGAAGGAGGGTCCGGGTATCATTTCTATGGCGATTCCTCCAGAAAGGTCATGATAATAAAAGAGTAAATTACCCTTTTTTAGGGATAAGAGGGAACACAGACATTCCTTTTTGCTGGTTCGATAAAGTGGATACCTATAGAAATCTGATATGTTTTTTCAAGTGAATCCTCAGTCACCACATCTTCAGCATGGCCCACTAGTGACACTATCCCGTTTGTCATGATTCCGACCTGACAGGAGAGAAGAAAGGTATGATCCGGATAGTGGGTAGACATGATTATCGATATACTCCTTTCCTTTGCAAGTTTATTCAATATATGAAGGATTCGTATTTGATTGCCAAAGTCCAGATGATTTGTCGGTTCATCCAGTATGAGAATGGACGGTTCCTGTGCAAGGGCACGAGCAATCATGGCTAACTGGCATTCACCACCACTTATCCGGTTTACCGGAGCATCCCGAAGATGTTCAATCCCGACACTTTTCAGGGCTTCTTCTGCAATTTTTATATCTTTCTGGCCGGGTCTAGAATACTCGGCAATGTGGGGAGTTCGTCCAAGAAGAACAAGCTGAAGAACAGAAAATGGAAACACAATGGTATGAGCCTGCGGAACATACCCGACCTTTTGAGCCAGTTCTCTACGTGACCAATGCTCAATTTCTTTTCCATCCATTCGAACTTCACCAGTCCTTACCGGGAGAATATTTCCACAGCATTTCAGAAGTGTTGATTTTCCAATGCCGTTCGGACCCAGGATACAAAGGATTTTTCCTCTCTCAAGCGAGAATGTAACATCCCTGAATATTTCTCGTTCTGGTTTGTACCAGAATCCTGCATTTTTTATTGAAAACATCATGTCCACCCTACATCACGTCTTGCCATGATAAACGCAAAAAATGGAACTCCCACAATAGCGGTGAGGATTCCAAGAGGTATTTCAGCGGTCGTGGCATTCCTGGCGATATTATCTATCAGGATGAGATAAGCGGCCCCAAGAAAGAACGAAACCGGAATAAGATACCCATTATCAGGTCCCACCATCATTCTTCCGAGATGGGGGATAACAAGACCAATCCATCCGATGATTCCACATATGCACACAGAATACGCAGTAATCATCGTCGAAATTAGGATCAGGATATACTTCATTCGCCGGGTATCTATCCCAAGTGCCCCTGCCTCTTCATCACCAAGTGAAAAAACGTTCAGTCGCCATCCGATGAGCATGCAATATGCAACTCCTGGGAGAATAAACACTCCTCCAAGGAGTATGTCCTGCATTGTCACCGCACTGAGCGATCCCATCAGCCAGTAGGTGATCGCCGGAAGTTTTGAGGTAGGATCAGCGACAAATTTCACCAGTGAAATTAGGGAGGTAAAAAGTGAACTCATGATAATTCCTGATAAAACCAGAACCAGGATAGATTCTCCCTTGTAAATCTTCGCAAGAGTAACCGCAAACCCGACAGACAAGAGCCCGAAGAGAAAGGCTGATCCTTCAATTACCAGAAGTGGGAGTGAGAAAAGAATTGCAATTGCTGCACCAAATCCGGCTCCGGAAGAAACTCCCAGGATATCTGGTGATACCATCGGGTTTCTGAAAAGACTTTGATAGACCGCTCCTGAAACGGAAAGTCCCCCTCCGATTAAAAAGGCGCCGAGAATCCGGGGTATTCGTATGTTAAAGATAACATTTGCTTGAGCTTCAGTCCACGTGGGCTCCGGATGAAAAACCGGTGAAAACAGAATAATAAGAACAGTAACCGGATCTAGGGAGTATTGACCTAAAAATAATGAGATAAGCATAAGGATGAAGGGAGAGAGGATGATACCTGCAATCCCTGCCGATAATCCGTATTTATTCATCCATCCGGAGTGAACGATTTCCATTGCTCATACCTGTTGGAGGCCAGGTATAATATAAGTGATCTATTATTAGAAATAGTCAATATCTATTAATTGTAAGGAAAATTTTTATCATCATTATCACATCTAACCAGGATATACAAAATGGGGGAGAATCAATTAGTAATTATTACCTGGATTAAACTTGGATAAAAAAGAACAAATTTTTTGTAAAATCCAATTACACTAAAAAATTAGATTTTTTCATAATACTTCTGACTTCCACACCCGGGGCAGAGGCCATTTTCCACCATGTTGTCTGGAACCGGCTCACCACATAAAGAGCAGATAACCGTTTTCCATTTCTTTTTATGACTGACAAGAATTCTGACTTTTTCCCATGAAAGCATTCCTGTGCCCTTGTCCAGTATATCTTCGACCAATTTCTTTTTCATGGTCATGCCATCAAATTTTGGAGTATTAGCAAACCATGCTTCAAGTATAGGGGTATCAACAAGTTTTGCCGGATCTACTTTTACACGGAATCCTTCTGCATTGTCGCCTGTACTTGGACGGTTCACGGTTATTGCAAATCTTCCTATGGGTATAACATTAAGCCGATGATTCCCAGTGGTACAGTGTGTAATAACCTGAAGAGGATCGGGGGCACATTTCGTGGTTTCACAGACTGCATAGAGTTTTTCTCCGGGTTTTGCTCCAAGGAGATCAAGTGCTTTATCCACCATGAAAATACCGATGAGGAGACCTGCTGCAGGAAAGGTGTGAAAATCGATACACTTGTCAAACCATTCAATAATAGGGCCATTATATCCTTTTTCTTTCAAAAGAGAGAGAATTTCTTCTTTTGTGTATTCATCTCCGAGTTCTGACATACAATTAGTATTTGACTTCAATACATATACAAATTGATATAGTTACCTACAAAAAACAGGAACAGAAAACACGGAAATTACTATTAGTGAACTAAAAGAATCTAACCATAAGATCAAATTTATGACACATACTTAATTACCCTCCAATTTTTCCCCAATATTCTTCATCGTATGCGGCACCTCATAATTGAAAGTATAACCGGCAACAACAAGTTAAATTTTTTTAGTGAATAAAAAGATGATTTAAACTAATATAATTATCTAATCACGCAATATTGAATGTGAATTTAAAGAATTTAACATTTCGTTAAAAAAAAGAATAATATTTAATTATAAACAGTTTTTTTCACTGATTTTCTCCAAAATCCACTAGAAAACCGATACGATTATTAGACCGTACTTTCCATGATGTATTGCTCGGTCATATCACCGGGCACATGTTTAACGTGATGGAGGCAGAATCAACCCGAATTCGTGAAGGATTTTCCCGAGTTCTTCCTTCATGAATGATTCTGCCTATCAATAAAAAACATATGATCCACCAATGGGATCACAATATTAACAATATTTAGTTAATAGTCTTTTTTATTTGAATGAATGGTTGACAAATTTCCTTGATTTCACTGATAATCAGCATTCTGCGCGGCATATAGCAACACCAATATAAATATCCCCACAATGGTAATTATAAGGCATTAACTTTGCCCACAATATGATAGAAAATCATCACTTTTAATATTTATTTAAAGTTAACTTATAATATAAAATTAAAAGAAAAATAAAAATTTTTTTGTTGTATATCTAATCTGACCCACCAGAAATTAATCATTTTGAGATCCAAGAAACAATTAGCATATATAGTAGGAAGAGAAATTTTTGTTATCACGGGACTACCAGATAATCCCTGGTCAGCATGTTCCGGTACATGCATCATATAACCGACATTTCGGCCATATGACCGCCCATCGGCGATTTATTCGTTTCGAGGAGCATTATGAGCACAATTTCCATCAATCTGATTTCCGGACGCACCATTCAGCAGGGTGCATCAATGGAAGGCGGGAAAGAGACTGACAAGTATATGAAAGCTTGTGGGATCATCGAGATCGATGATTCTGACTTTAAACGCCTGGGTATTATGAAAAACACCAATGTCAGAGTAAAAAGTGAACATGGGGAGGTAATAGTCAAGGCAATCGAAGCAACACAAGGTCCACATCCGGGTGTTGCCTTTATACCGATGGGACCTTGGGCAAACAGCGTAACCAGTCCTGAAACCTATAGCACCGGCATGCCCACTTTTAAGGGAGTCCCGATTACCATTGAACCAGCTGAGAAGGAAAAAGTATTAAACTCAATAGAACTTGTCCGTGCGAAATGCTGGGGTGATGCATAATGTCAAAAACATGTACTGATGTCATATGTCCTTTTTGTGGAACCCTTTGCGACGATCTTATTGTCACCACAGATGATGAAGGAAAGAAAATTTTAGATGTTGAGAATGCCTGTGCAATCGGAGCAGAGAAATTCCTTCATTCTTCTGATCATTCACACCGGGTAACCCGTCCACGAAAACTTCAGGAGGACGGATCATTTAAAGAGATCACCTACGATGAGGCAATTGAGTATACTGCACAAATGCTTGCAAATGCAAAAAAGCCATCAATGTACGGCTGGTCCTCAACAAACTGTGAATCACAGAGTGTGGGACATGAAATTGCTGAACTGTGTGGGGCACTTGTCGACAACACCGCAGCAGTCTGTCACGGAACCACCCTTGTTGCAGTTCAGAATGTTGGTATTCCCAGTTGTACCCTTGGAGAAGTCAAGAACCGTGCAGACCGTATCATCTTCTGGGGATGTAACCCGGCCCATGCCCACCCCCGTCACATGTCCCGGTATTCTATCTTCCCCCGTGGATATTTCACCGGAAAGGGTCAGAAACAGAGAAAGATTATCGTAGTGGACCCACGGCCAACCGATTCTGCAAGTATTGCGGATGTTCACCTCCAGGTAGAGCAGGGATATGACTATGAATTACTCCAGGCTCTCCGAGCAGCAGTCCGTGGACAGGAGATCAGTGGAGATATCGTTGCGGGAGTCCCGAAAGAAAAGGTCTACGAAGCAGCGGAAATGCTGAAGTCCGGTCGTTTCGGAGTCATCTTTTTCGGTATGGGTGTGACCCAGTCCCTTGGAAAGGATCATAACATCGATGCAGCCATCATGCTGACCAAAGACCTCAACGACTATACCAAGTTCTCCATCATTGCAATGCGGGGACACTACAATGTGACCGGATCAGGTCAGGTCCTCGGCTGGCAGTTCGGATTCCCCTATTCTGTCGACCTTTCCAGAGGATTTGCACGGTACAATCCAGGTGAGACAGGTACCATTGAAGTCCTGAAGAGAAAAGAGATCGACGCCATGTTTGTCCTTGGCAGTGACCCAGGTGCACACTTCCCAATGCAGTGCGTAAAAGAGATCTCAAAACTTCCCTCTGTCGCAATTGATCCGCATATCACACCAACCACCACAATATGTAAAGTTCACGTCCCGGTTGCTTTTGTCGGTGTCGAAGTAGGTGGAAACTGCTATCGTATGGACAATGTCCCAATTGAAGCAAGAAAAGTTGTTGAACCTCCGGAAGGAATGATGACTGATGAAGAGTTCCTGAAAGCAGTCTTAAAGAGGGTCAAAGAACTCAAGGCAAACTAAAGGAGAGCATATCATGAGCGAATACATCATTAAAAACGGAAAGGTCTACGATCCAAAGACGGGAATTAAAGGAGAAGTCTCTGATGTCTGTATCAAGGACGGAAAGATTGCAGACAAGGTCTCCTCCAAGGCAAAAGTAATAGATGCAAAGGGCAAGACGGTCATGGCCGGTGCAGTTGAAGTCCATGCACACGTCGCAGGGCCAAAGGTGAATGAAGGAAGAAACTACCGTCCGGAAGACAAACTCTTCACCTACAAGCCAACAGGTAAGAATACCCGTATGGCGGGCGGATTCTCCATTCCAACCACCTTCAAGACCGGATACGAATATGCCAGGATGGGATACACCACCGTCATGGAAGCAGCAATGCCCCCACTCTATGCACGGCACGTCCACGAAGAGATCAAAGACACTCCAATCATAGACGAGGGAGCATTCCCGGTCTTTGGAAACAACTGGTTCGTCTTTGAATACCTGAAAAACAACGAGATGGACAATGTCTGTGCATACATCTCCTGGCTGCTCAAGACAACCAAGGGATATGCAATCAAGATCGTCAACCCAGGTGGATCTGAAGCATGGGGATGGGGAGAGAACTGTACAACCGTCAACGATCCGGTCCCGTACTTTGACATCACTCCAGCTGAGATCGTAAAAGGTCTTCTGACTGCAAACGAGAAGATGGGACTTCCACACTCAATTCACATCCACTCAAACAACCTTGGGAACCCGGGTAACTATGAGACCACTCTTGATACCTTAAAGATTGCAGAAGGAGTCAAACCAAACAACAAGTTCGGTCGTGAACAGGTTCTCCACCATACCCACGTCCAGTTCCACAGTTACAAGGGCGACTCCTGGGCAAACTTTGAATCCGGTTCAAAGGAGATTGCAGACTACTTCAATAAGAACAAAAACATGACCATGGACCTTGGTTGTGTCACGCTTGATGAGACCACCACCATGACTGCAGACGGGCCGTTCGAGCACCACCTTACCTCACTGAACCATCTTAAGTGGGCAAATGTGGATGTCGAACTTGAGACCAGCTCCGGAATCGTGCCCTATGTGTACGACCCGAACATCAAGGTCTGTGCCATCCAGTGGGCAATTGGTCTTGAACTTGGTCTCCTTGCAAAGGATCCGATGAGAACGTTTATCACCACCGACCACCCGAATGCAGGACCATTCACCCGGTACCCACGTATCATGAAATGGCTCATGTCTGACAAGTCACGTCAGGATATGCTCAAGGGCTTTAAAAACTCTGAAAAAGTCATTGCAGCAACAAACCTCGCTTCCATCGACCGTGAGCTGACTATGTTCGAGCTCGCCCAGATGACCAGAGCCGGACCTGCAAAATCACTTGGTCTCTATGATATCTTTGGTGGTCTTGCTCCGGGAATGGATGCAGATGTTGCCATCTTCAACATTGATGAAGACAAGATCAAGGATCCGGAAGAGATTGAAAAGGCATTCACCGCTGCAGATTATGTCTTCAAGAGTGGTACCATGGTTGTTGAGAATGGCGAAGTCATCAGCAACGGAAACAAGCGTACCCTCTGGGTAGATGCAAAGATCCCAATGAACAAACAGGTAGAACGCGATGTCCAGATGAAGTTCCTCAAGTTCTATAGTATGAACCTGAACAATTACGAGGTTTCAAACCACTATGTTCCAAACCCGTATGTCATTGAGGTAGATTCCAATTAAGGAGTGATGAAGAAATGGATATTGTAAAACTCACCCTTACCAAAGTTTCAGAACTATACCTTGAAGCAGAAAACGTCACTCCTGACCACTTTGCAGGAAAGAGTGCTCAGCAGATCGGAGAACTACATGTTCATCTGGGAAACACGACTGCAAAGATAAGCGACTACTTCTCTGTTGAAGGGAAAGGAGGAGCAACTGCTGCAGACACGAAAATCATCATATCCGGCCCGACTGACAAGGTGAAGTACATCGGTATGAAGATGACTGCCGGAGAGATCGAAGTTCAGGGCAATACTGACATGTATACCGCTGCATGGATGTCTGGAGGAAAGATCCATGTAAAGGGTAATGTAGATTCCTTCTGTGCCATTGGTATGACCGGCGGCGAGTTTATCGTTGACGGAAATGCCAAAAATTACCTGGGTGCATCCTACCGTGGTGACTGGAGGGGTATGCAGGGCGGTAAAATCACCGTCAAGGGCAATGCAGGATCTGACACTGCTACTTTCATGATCGGCGGAACCATTGACATCGGTGGCAATGTAGATGTTCATCTTGGAACCCATGCAGAAGGGGGAAAGATCATCGTCCGTGGCAATGCAAAAGGCCGTGTCGGTGGTCAGATGGTCAAGGGAGACATCTTTGTCCTTGGTCAGGTCGAGCGGATGATGCCCACCTACCTCTACAAGGGAGATGAAGAAGTCGAACTGGACGGGAAAAAACAGATGTTCCAGGTCTGGATTGGTGACATGGGCGAACGCCATGGAAAACGGAAAGGAGAGATCATCTATGGAAAGATCTATGTTCCATCAGGTAAGACCGAAACTCCTGCACAGGCAGCCCGTGTTGAGAAAAAGAAAAAACTGACCGATAAGCAACTGGAAAAAGTCAAGGAAGCTTTCAAGGAACAGGAACCAACAGTCCAGCAGGTCAGAACCTACATCTATGATACCTTCGATGTTGACATGAAACCCATGCAGGTCTCACGTCTTATCGATGGACTCAAGAGATAACTTTTTCACTTTTTTAATGTTTCTTCGGGAAATACCATCACTGCTGATGCCTTGAATGCAATAAAAACGGTATTACCCTCATCTATCCGAAGGTCATACAAACTCTGTATGGTAAGAACGCCGGTCAGGGATATACCACAGTCAACAACTACCCATGCAAGGGATCCCACAAGTCTGATCTTTGTTACCGTTGCCTTGAGAACATTCCGTGCACTGGATTTTAGAGGTTCCCGTGAAAAGATGAGATCTTCAGATCTGATACCACAGTGGACAGGGCCGGTATACGGGGTTACGGCATGTATTTTTACCTGACCAACCGTGATCACCTTCCCTTCATGACTTTCCCGGGCAATACCGGAGAATAAATTTTCCATACCAGTAAAAGCAGCAACAAAAGGTGTCCGTGGATTTTGAAATATCTCATCAGGATCTCCGACCTGTACGATGGCACCATTGTCCATAACCGCCGACCGGTGTCCAAGTGAGATGAGATCCTCAGCATGATGGGTAATGTGAATGACAGATACTCCAGTGAGCGACGGGATCCCTGCCAACTCATTTCGCATTTTTCTTCTCGTGATGGCATCAAGAGCGGAAAGAGGCTCATCAAGCAGGAGAATCCGGGGTTTAATGACAAGGGCCCTGGCAATGGCAACCCGCTGTTGCTCTCCGCCACTGAGGGTATCCGGACGACGGGGTAAGAGGTGAGATATTCCGAGAAGCGACGCGATATCTTCCGTGGCCGTTCTGATGTCAGGAGATGGTTTTCCGAGTTGTTTCAGTCCGAATCCAATATTTTGTTCCACATCCAGATGAGGAAAGAGCATATAATCCTGGTAGACCATTCCAATATGCCGAAGCCGTGCAGGCAAATCCGTGATATCAACACCGTCAAGTATAATTCGTCCCGAATCCGGACTATGAATTCCTGCAATGGTCTCGAGTAATATGCTCTTTCCAGCTCCTGAAGGTCCGAGGATGATAAAATATTCACTATCCTCTATTATCAGGTTCACATCATTGAGATGAAAATCGCCGAGGGTTTTGGACAATCCCTGAATTTCAAGCGGCATTATACCATCCTTTTCGAACCAAACCAGTGTTCAAAGACAAGTAATGTCCCCACGGAGATAGCCAGTAAAATGGTTGCTGATGCAATGGCCAGGTCAAGATCCCCAGTTGAAATATTCAGATATAGGGCAATAGGCAATGTCTCGGTTTTCATCTTTGTTGCCCCGGCGAGCATCAGGACAGCTCCGAATTCCCCCATGGCTTTTGACCAGGTGATGGTAAGTCCGGCGAGAAGAGCCTGGCGAGACATGGGAAGACTGACCTGGAAAAATACTGCAGATTCAGTTGCCCCCAGAGTTCGTGCCACATGTTCATACCGGGGATGTACTGAATCAAAGGCAGACCTCATGACTCTGATAAGATACGGGACATTAACAAAGAACTGGGCGACGATTATTGCAGCTGTTGTATATACAATATCAATCCCGATAAAGCGGAGAATATCACCGAATAAAGATGGCCCGAAGAATATCAAAAGGGCAATCCCGGCGACCAATGGAGGAAGGGAGAGGGGAAGACTGATGACCAGACCCATGAATCCGGAGGTAGGAAAGTGATACCGCGAGAGAGCATATGCAACAGGAAGAGCAATAACTGCACAGATTATGGTAGAGACGAGTGATGTCAGCAGGGAGAGCTGAATCGCGAACAAAATCTCTTCAGAAGTAAGTGCCCGGAGAAGAACATGTGGATCAGGCCAGAGTATAAGACCGGCAAAAACCAGGCAGAATACAAGTATCAGAGATCCGGATAGGAGAATCAGACAACCCTGAAACCAGGAGCTGGAATACGTTCTCAAATGCCGTTTCATGCAGACAGGGCAGAGGGAGAGGATGTCTTTGATATCTGTTGTACCTGACGAACTGAAAATGACGAGACCAGATGACTGGAATATGAATGATCATGAATCATATCACAGAGTATTTCCAAAATATCTGAAAAAGGGGTGTGAAAAGCCCCTGTCAGAAGTACATCGCGTGTTGATCCACTCATAACTTCAGATTAGCATAGGCCGGATCGGGATAAATAGGGAACCCATGCTTTTTAAATACTGCCTTCCCTTCATCTGATGAGACAAAGTCCACAAATTCCTGTGCATTCTCTTCCTGTGAGGTAAAGGTGGTCAGGCCGATTGGGACAACAAGCGCGAGGCTTTCCTCATCAGGTAATTGAACGGCCTCAATCTCATCTCCTTTAATCTGGTCAATGGTAATGAGACTTGCATCCGCCTGCTTTAGTTTTAATGCAGTTACCACTTCATTGATGGTTGGAGCACGAAGCACGACATTTTTCTCGACATCATCTGCAATACCCAGTTTATCAAAGAGCTTCTGGCCCTGTCTTCCAATGGCTGTTGCATTTACATCACCAAGAGCAAGCTTCAGTCCCTCTTTGGTAAAGTCCTGAACAGACTCAATCCCCTGTGGATTTCCAGGCAGAACACCAATAACCGGGACATGGTAGGCAACATACACCGGGTCAGTTACCAGACTTTTATTCTGTGCAATTGCGTAATCAGGGGTTCCGCCAGGAATAAACGCATCTCCCTTTTTAGTCAGTTCCATCTGAGTAATAAGAGTCCCTGAACCAGCGAAATTATATTCAACCTTGATTCCGTTTTTTTCTTCAAAGATGGTTCCAATTTCAGTCATTGGCCCCTTCAGCCCGGCCCCTGCGTATACAAATAGTGCTTTTTCATCATCAACTGCATACACCGGAGATGATATAAATGCAAAAAGCAGGCAGAGAATAAGCCCGGTTAAGAAACATGATCGATACTTCATCAGTACTAGATCCGAAAAGATAAGAGATAATGGTTTTCTTTTTACTCGTGTAAGATAGTTTAAATTTATTGAGCTGTTTTTTCATTTATGTTAATATCATTAATGAGGAAAATCCAGGATTCGGGTTTAATATTCGAATATATACCCAAATTGGGTAGATACTGAATTAATCCCATATATATGCTTTAGCATAACAATCCATATACAATAAATATTCAAAAATCTTGCAGGCACTAGTATTACCACCTGATGACTTCAATCATGGAGTGTTTATCGTATCGGGAAATGAACATGTACAAAACCTGGGTACAAAAGAACGACATGCAGAAAAAAAAACACATCCATACATCAGATAAAATCAACCAAAACCATCAAATACCTCAAAGCAAAGGTGATGCTACCCCTTCAATAGGTTCTGCATCGATAGAAGACGCAGTCAAACTTATCAGATCTATTGCTCCGGATACAAAAATAGAAACACGATATATCGATGAATCCGATGGGTATACTCTCGGAGCACCAGTAGTATGCAAGTATGACATTCCTGGATTTGATCGTTCCACAAAAGACGGTTTTGCAGTTTGTGCTGCCGACACTCAGGATGCCTCACCTCATAGTCCAGTAAGACTGACATTCTCTGGTTCAATACAAAACGGTTTTTCACCCTCTCACACGCTCTCCAGGGGAACATGTATGACCATAGCAACCGGCGGCGCACTGCCCAATTGTTCTGATGCAGTTGTGATGCACGAACATGCACATCTGAATGGTTCATGTGTGGAGATATCCTGCCCTGTCAGCCCGGGGGACAATATCATCAGAAGAGATGAAGATGCACAAGCAGGAAAGATACTATTTCCAGAAGGGCGGATTCTCCGTCCGCAGGATATCGGGGTTCTTGCGGGATTTGGAATATGTACGGTGCAGGTGAGGGCCATGCCAATCATTGGAATCCTTTCCACCGGGCCTGAACTTGTCCCTGCAGACGGGAGGCCTTCAAGAGGAGAGGTTAGGGAAACCAATTCATACCTGATTTCAGCATTGTGCAGAAAGCTGGGAGCTGTACCGAATAGGTACGGTATCGCATGGGAAGGATCCACAGATCTCTCAAACATGCTCTGCACCGCAGTATCTGAATGTGATGCAATAATTATCAGCGGCGGCAGTGCCCATGATGAAAGAGACCGAACAGCTGAAGTAATATCAAAACATGGTGCAATCCTTCTATCAGGTTTGTCAATATCACCACGAAAGAAAATGGTGATTGGAGAGATTCAAGGCAAACCAATTATTGGACTCCCAGGTCATCCGGCCTCTGTTTACCTTTTATTATTGCTCGTTGTGTCAAATCTCATTCAGGTTATGAAAGGATCTGTGACCCATGGTCTTTTAAAGGAATTTGGAATCGCGGGAATAGACATAAAAGCACATCCGGACAGAGAATATCATATCCCGGTGAGAATTAACGAGAATCAAATCATTCCACTGAGCAGAAAAGCAGGTCTTATCAGCCTGCTTACTCACTGCGACGGTATCATCCACATCCCTCAGGGTAGTAAAGGAGTAAAGAAAGGGGAGATTTTAGAAGTAATGGATTTAACCAGAATTCGTTCTCCGAATCATTCACCAGTACATGAAAAATGAGAAAAAAGTAGATAATTTCAATATTTTTAAAAAGGGTAGAATATCTTCAACTATAGAAGAAAAGACATAATAATTCAATAAATTAATAGAGTTAATTTAATTCAAATATTTCACATCTATCATAAACACACATAAATACTCCATGATAGAAAATATGAGGTGCTGACAAGTGTCAGCAAAACTCGGTTCGGTCATCAGGACAACTTGAGATCCAGTAATACCGATCATGTGCATGCACGAGGACCGGGTCCTGATGACCAAAATAAGATTCATGCCTCCATCACGGAGACTTTTTTTAATTTCAATATCATCAATTGTAATTGTTAATTATCTGTAAGAATAAGATACTAGTAATGAACATCACACTCGGGAAGATCACCTCCAATCAACGTCATCAGCCGGATCCCGTGTTGTTAGATCCAGAGCTCACGAGTAAGGGAGGTAATGAACCTGGGAAAGGGAATAATTCCGGGACCTTCCTTTCTGATAAAGCAGAGCCTTTTTTTGATGTTGTAACCATTGATGAAGCGGTTAAAACCGTCAGAAGTATCGCAAAACAGACAGGAACTGAGACGATTATTATTGATGAGGCTGATGGTCGGGTTTTGGCCGAATCAATCATAACTCAGGAAGATATTCCTGGTTTTGACCGTTCATGGAAAGACGGGTATGCTGTTATTGCAGAGGATACCTATGCGGCAACTGAAAATTCCCCGATCATTCTCTCTCTCTGTGGATCAATTGCCATGGGTAAGACAGAGAGGGGACATATTCAATCAGGGGAGTGTATGTATATTCCGACAGGCGGTCAGATGCCGGATGGTGCTGATGCAGTCGTCATGATTGAATATGCAGAGCACATCGGTGACAAAGTCCTTATAAGGCAACCTGTTGTAGTTCGTGAGAACGTCATTGCAAAAGATGAAGACTTTAGTGCGGGAACCATCATCTACCCGGTGGGCTCAACCCTCAGACCCCAGGATATCGGAGTTCTTGCAGCGATCGGTAAAACACGAATATCTGTTCGAAAAAATCCGAGAATTGCAATTATCTCAACCGGTGTGGAGCTGGTCCCTGCAGAGGCAATACCCCGGATTGGAGAAGTTCGTGAGGTGAACTCACACCTGATTTCTGTGTTTCTCAGACGACAGGGAGCTACACCGGTCAGATACGGAATCATCAGGGATAACCTTGAAGAACTGATCAGAACTATTGAAACCGCTTCGCATGAATGTGACGCAGTCATTGTGAGCGGAGGCAGCTCAAAAGACCGGAATGATATCACTTTCAGAGCAATTGCATCACTTGGAAAAGTCTTTGTTCACGGGATATCCATCGCTCCTGGAAAACCAACAATAATCGGTCAATGTGAGGATGTACCGGTCATCGGTCTTCCTGGTCACCCGGTATCGACATTCATGGTAATGACACTGGTCGCCGTTCATTTAATTCAGGCCATGAAAGGAGCACCATGCCAGCACATTTACAAAAAGACCATTAAGATGGCAACCGACCTCAAGTCTGAAGGGGGTCGCGAGCAGTACATAAGGGTCAGAATCGATAATGATCAGGCCACCCCGGTTCTTGGCAAATCCGGACTCTTAAATACTCTTCTTTACAGTGATGGAATTATTCACATCCCGTCCGGAAAAGAAGGTCTGGTTAAAGGTGAAGAAGTAGAGGTGAGGCTCTGGTGAGTCGTTTTTTAACGCTCATTCCATACCTTGCTGCACAAAAAATCCTGAAAACTTCTGTCAGACCCGGACACCAAATCCGGACAGTGCCGGTTACAAAAAGTCATGGCCACATCTGCCATGAACCGGTTTTTTCACGCCTGACAATACCAAATAGTGCAGTCTCACTTCGGGATGGGTATGCAGTTATCGCATCAGAGTCGCATTCTGCCACGGAAGCAAACCCGGTGCACCTGAAAACGTTCGTTCCGGTTCATACCGGCTCTCCGATTCCGGATGGATTTGATGCAGTCATCATGCAAGAAGATGTCAGACTCAATGATTCTGACAGCATTGCAATTTTAAAGCCGGCACGACCAGGTCAGCACATACAAAAAGCAGGGAGTGAGGTGGCAATCGGCACGATGGTACTTCCAACTGGCCATCTCATTTCTCCTGAAGATATTGGTGCAATGATCGGGTACGGGATTACCTCCGTGCAGGTTCAAAAAACCGTTGCAGGGCTCATTCCAACTGGAGACGAACTAAAAGAGCCCTGTACAGCACCAGGTCCGGGTGAGGTAATCGCAAGTAACTGCGAAATGCTTGCAGCGTCTCTCGAAACAATCGGTGTTGAATCACTCATCTATCCCATTGTGCCAGATGATCCAGTGAAAATCCAGAATGCTATAGAGCAAGCAGTCAGAGAATGTTCTTTTGTTATCATATCCGGAGGATCATCCACGGGGAATCGGGATCACACCGAGAATGTACTGAATGAGATAGGTTCACTCCTCTACCATGGAGTTGCCATGCGACCAGGGAGAACCACACTTGCAGGAGTAGTGGATGAGATACCGATCTTCGGAGTTCCCGGTACTCCTGCCGGAGCTCTCGCGGTTCTTCGGGAACTGATTATCCCCTGGCTTTCAGACACCGGTTATCCAGTTCCAATTCAGAATATGGTAGAGGTTACACTTGCAGACACGGTTCCAAGTGAACTGGGAACTGATGATTTTATCCTGATGGTGACCGGAAAAGTGGGAGATGAATACAAAGCGATGATGCTCCCTCGTGGAGGGGGCCAGATGTCGGCGGTGAAATCAAATGCTGTCCTTCATATCGCACGGAATAGTGAAGGAATCAAACAAGGAAAAGAGTGTGTAATTCGTCTGACACAAACATTTCCCCATCCTGATAACATCTATTTGCTCAGTGGCTTGTATGATCCAATCCTCGATATTCTGGACCAGTATCTCCGCAAGATGCAACGAAAAATATTCGTCAGAAAAGGTTCTTATGAGACCACTCTTCTCTCCATTCAGAACGGGAATATTCACGGGGGCATCATAATCCGAGAAAGAATTGATGGAGAGAACTGGAAAAAACAGGATTATTTATTTCTCAAAGAAAAAGCATATGCCATCACTATCGCAGAAAGAGAATATATTCTTGCAACAAAAGGTTTTCCAGATTTCAAATCAGATAAAATTTTCAAATATCCGGACATTTCACAGGACTCATTTCTATATCACCTGATGGACGCATATTTTCAGAAAAATCAGGTAAATCCTCAACGAATATTTAAACAGGATCATATATCCAATACCGAACATGAGATAATTCAGAAAATTCTAGAAGAAGAGATAGATTTCGGACCATGCTCATCAAATCTGGCTTCTGAATTTGAATTAGAGGGGCCTGTTATCGGATGTGAAAGTATCGATCTGATCGTCAGGGAAGAGGATATAGAATCTGATCAGATCCAGTATATGATTCATTTGTTGGGATCTGATGAATGGAACAAAGAGGCATGGATTCTGCCAGGATATAATCTGAAAAGAAGTGGACGAGTCTCTCTGCTTCAATCATAAGCTAATCTTTACCTTTCTGTACATGAATACAGGAACAGGGATCATGAGCATTGGTGAAGAATTTATAATAAAAACCAGGTATGGCATTCCTGCACAGACAGACCAGTTGAGAGGAATCCCTTCCCCGCCAATTGAAGAAGATTTTTCTGGAACAATCATTCTTCTTCCTGACCCAGACACAGGTTCCATCGCAGATGTTGATATTTCTGTTGCGATTGAAAACCGGGAGAGTATCAGGAATTACCACAACACTCCTCTTTCTCTCGAAGAACTATCATACCTGCTCTGGTGCACTCAGGGAATAAAATGGGTGCTTGATGACAGCACATTCAGAACCGTCCCTTCAGCAGGGGCACGTCATGCGATTGACACCTACCTGTATGTGAAAAATGTGAACGGCCTACATGCAGGAATATACCGTTTTTTAGCCCTTGATCACAGCCTCGGACTCATCTCTGATAACGATGGATTATCAGACAGAGTGAACAAGGCTGGTTTAGAACAGCGATGTATCCAGGAAGCAGCAGTTTGCTTTATCTGGGTGGCGAATTCATACCGGATGACATGGCGATATGGAGAGCGGGGATTTCGGGATATTTTTCTTGACGCCGGACATATCTGTCAGAATCTGTACTTGTCATCACAAGCTATCGGTTGTGGGGTATGTGCCATTGGTGCTTTCAAGGATGATGAGATGAATACTCTGCTCTCCCTTGACGGAGAGAAGAAATTCACCCTGTACATGGCTACTGTGGGAAAAATACCAAACGAAGAATAGGTGAGGGGTTCCCTCAATACCCGGTTACCATCTCATCTTCATCAAGACCGGCAACCAATTCCTTTTTAAACGATTCAAAATCCAGTATATCCAGTTGATCTGGAAGAAGAGAGTCACTCCATGCTTTCCGATATACCCATTTCACAACAAGTTCAACGACTTTAATAACTGTTTCGGGCGTTTTCACGGTGACGACATGGTACCCGACACGAGGATGGCGACCCCGTTTCCCTCCAATAGTGATATGATATGCGGCCGGATCAGCTTTGATAATATGGAACGGACATGACTGAATACACATCCCACAGTGGACACAGAGATCATCGTCCAGTTTTATCTGTCCATTTTTGATTGCTATCGCCTTCTCCCTGCAGTACTGAACACAGGTTCCGCAACCGGTACATGTCCCCGGAATCCGGTACGGCCGGACGACTCCAGTGATTCCAATTTCATTCAGACGCTCACTCACACATGAGTTCGGACATGATGAAACTGCAATTCTGAATTTTACCGGCATCTCCTTCCCGAAAAACCTCTCATCAAGAGTCCGTGCAAGGGAAATGGAGTCCATCATGGCAAACCGACACCGGTCAGTTCCAGGACAGGCAGTAATATTGACAATTTCTGCTTTTTCTGCACCCACAGGAGTACCGTTTGCTTCAAGATCCGCAGCAATGAGATCAAGGCTTGCAGGGAGCACATGAACCAGTTCTATAGTCTGTCTGGTGGTCAGATGAACCTGGGTATTGAATTTTCGGGCAATATGGACAACACCCTCCATCTGGTCAACTGTTATCAGGCCAGCGGGGATTCGAAGTCTGATAGTGCAGAATTCTCCTCCATATTCATTAATAATACCACCTTTCTCATAGAGGGGGACTTTTCTCATATCTATATGTTAACTGGATAAGGAATATACTTCGGGTCTGAAAAAAATGGTATACTCATTATTTCATAGTTGAGGGGGGATAATAATACCAAAGGAGTCTTTGTGCGGTTTATCATTTCTTACTTTCAATTCCTCTTTCGTAAAAAATGGCTGATGAATTTTCTCAGTCCACACACTATCCCTCTTGAGACTCCCTACCATGCACGGGGAGTACCTCAAATCACCGGAAGAGCATGTACACACTGTTTTCTTTGTCAGATGATCTGTCCGGCTCCTGGTGCCATAGAAGTGAAAAAAACAGGCAGGCCAGCGGTATGGAATCCGCATATTCATCCAGGCCATTGTATCCGGTGTGGACTATGTGTAGAAATATGTCCGGAAGTGGTCCTGGAATCAGGCAGAATATTCCAGAAAGCAATAAAATCGGAGACATGGGCAGAATTTTCGTTTCACATCCAGATAAATCCTAAAACCTGCATCGGATGTGGTAATTGTGCGGTTGCATGCCCGATAAACCGGCAAATAGATCCTGTTCTCTCCTCGAAAGGGACTGTTACAACCAAAAATGTGATTCTTGCGGTAGAAGAAGGTATTTCGCAGGTATTCCATGAAGAGATATGTACTGGCTGCTCTACCTGTGAAGAACAATGCCCCACCAGATCAATACAGGTTAGCCGGGTACTGATGATGAACCAGGGATATATCTATGAAGAGGAGATTGAAGATACTGAATAATTTAATTTTTGCGGAAAAATAAGCCAAAATTTAATTAATTCTTAAGATAACTTTGAAAATTTTCGTTGCTTTCGACAACTAATTACCCTTATCAGATGTACTACATCAGTATGATACCACAAGCACCAGTGCGATCCCTGCTTCTTACCGTGATCATTATTGTGGTATGTGCAGGGCTTTACCAGGTGTCCGGAACAGATACACCCATATCCGGAATGCTGGAGATAACAACGGACGAGGATTTGAAAGAGTACCTGAAGAATGTTACTCCGGAATACCGGTACGGCTATACAAACGAGATGTATTATGATATAGCCATACCAATGGCGGAGATGGCACCTTCACCTGTGTCGATGGTTGCAAAGGAAGCGGCATCACCGACTGCCATCGCTACAGGTTCATCTGATAAAGGAGCAAGTGATTTTTCAACGACCAATATTCAGGTTGCTGGAGTTGATGAAGCGGATTTTGTAAAGAACGATGGAAAATATATCTATATTGAGAGTGGAGAGACGCTCACCATCGTAGATGCATTCCCCCCGGAGCAGGGAAAGATTGTGACTGAACTACCAGTTGAAGGATCAGTTTCAGAACTCTTCCTGGCAGGGGATCATCTTGTCGTCTTTTCTGACACAAACGACGAACATTGGTACAAACCAAAAGGATCAGCAGTTCCCATCCCTGACTATTCAAGAAAGACGGAGGCTGTGATATATGATATCTCCGACCGGAAGAGTCCGAAAGAAGTCAGAACCATCTCTGCTCCTGGTTCATATGAAAATGCACGAATGATCGGCGATTATGTGTATTTCATCACTGAGGAGACACCTGATTACTCCAATCCCCGCATGCCCATTATCTATGATGGTACTGAACCGGTTGAGATATCATCAATCTGGTGTCCCCCCTATCCGAAAAAAGAATACCAGATGCACACTCTGACATCATTCCCGGTCATCGGGTCCGGACAGCCCCAGGCTGAATCCTTCCTGCTTGGGTATTCAAACACCCTCTATGTATCCCCACAGAATGTATATATCGCCTATGAAAAACAGCTCCCCTGGTATGGTTGGGGAATGATTGAAGAAAAATCAGAAAGGGCAAAAGAACCAGAGCAGGAGTCAGTCATTCACCGGTTTGCGATTAAAGATGGTGAAATTGCATACAAAACAACGGGAACAGTTCCGGGATATCTCTTAAACCAGTTCTCCCTGGATGAAAACCGGGGAAATCTCCGGGTTGCAACCACTGTATCCGACTGGTCATCTGATGAAAACCAGTACAGCAATGTCTATGTCTTTGATCCTGACCTGAAGATAATCGGAAGATTAGAACATCTAGCCCCGGAGGAGAAGATTTACTCTGCACGATTCATGGGTGATCTCCTCTACCTGGTTACCTTCAAGCAGACTGATCCGCTTTTTGTGATTGATCTCTCCAATCCCTACCAGCCAGGTTTACTTGGAGAACTCAAAATCCCCGGATATTCAGATTACCTCCATCCCTATGATGAGACACATCTGATCGGCATCGGAAAAGACACCATGGAGAATGAATGGGGGGGAATTATCCCAACCGGTGTAAAGATTGCCCTCTTTGATGTAAGTAATGTCAATAATCCACAGCTGGTTGAGAGTATTGTTATTGGAGAGAAGGGATCTGACTCAGCCGTCCTTTCAGACCACCGGGCATTCCTGCTTGATAAGGAGAGGGATATCATGGCAATACCTATCAGGGAGGTTGTTCACATACCAGTCCAGGGTAGCAAGTATGAAGGATCCCACACCGAAGAGACCTGGCAGGGGACCTATGTATTCGGAATTAACCCGGATACCGGATTTACTGAAAAGGGCAGGATAAAACAGGGGACCGGAACCTCGGGTGACGAATGGTGGTATGGGTCAACGGTCCTTCGGTCTCTCTTCATGGATGATGTCCTGTATACCATATCCCGGGATCGGATCGTCGGGTCAAACCTGAAAGATCTGACACAGCGCCTCATGGATATCGGAATCAAACATGATGACCGACCGACGTATTATTATTAAATATCTACAAAAATCTTTTTTTTAATCCGGGGTCATTATACAGAAATATCAGGGAATGAATTTTGAGAGAGTATCAAAAAAATCCCGAAGGCCTTCCCGATAGCCTGTGACTGACTGGGCATAAACCCGGTGTTTTTCAAGCCGGATTATCCGGTCTGCCTGTGCAATGAGCAGTTCCAATCCAGACCCTGCGATAATGAGTGATGTTTCATGAAGCCAGTCACGGTGATCTGCAAGCAAGGTAGCCAGAGATTGTACATCCGGAGAACTCATGTAACAGGGAACCATCAGGTTTTGTGCTGCCCGGTCCTCGTCAATGATAATATATGGCACCTGTTTCCTGATTGCATCTGAAATTCTGGATGCCATAGATGCCGACCCGCTTCCCTGCCCAAATACTGAATCCGGAGTTCCGGTCATCCCCGGAGGGATTTTTTTAAAAAATGGACGAAGATCACCTCCCAATAATTCAATATTTGTTGCATCAGGAGCAACTCCTCCAGGAATAGTAACAAGGTATTCTCTTCCGTCTCCAGGTGCATGGTCATCCTCTCCTGCCTGAATTGCTGAAAGCAGGGTTGATTTTCCTTCAGCATTTGATCCGGTAATTGCCAGAATCTCCCCCCTTTTTATGCCGAGACCAGTAATTGTCTTTTGAGAGCCCTCAAGGGTAATCTCAATTGGAGACGATTCAATCGGACAATAAAATGGAATATGGACTCCGTCCTTAGGACCAGCGACCCGGTGCCAACTCCTGTGTTTGGTATAGGTGCGGGCCGGTCTGGTTCCATCGCCAATAAAACAAATATATCCATTTTTATCCAGATAAGAGCGGAGACATTGTTGATCCTGTACCGTTTCCCATCCTTGTGTCAGCTGACGGACAGGAGTTTTATTGACAATTTTTACTAATTCATCGACATATGTTTCCAGGATATCCCGAATTACTTTTATATTGATGGTTGTTAGAGGAGCAAACGGAATCGCCCCACGAACACTCAATCGGATACTGTTTGACAAAAGATAATTTTGTTCATCAGGCCGCCAGAGGTTTGATGCAATACTTGATTGAGAAGATGCAATCGTACATGGTTCAACATTCACTGAATATCTTGACATATTTGAGGATTTTTTTCCACATAATGGTTCAAGATCTTTATTTTTCAGAGCTGATCGTTTACAATACTCAATAATCGCATGAACTGCACCTGCTGACGATGAAAGTGGTAAAGGGATTTCCTCAGATAAATTCGATTTCATGAGAAGTGGAAATGTGAAGATAAGATCCTGCCCGTCTGGGGAAGGAACCATGAATGCATCGGTTCCAAGACGAATATTATGAGGAATATGATAGCCCGATGATGTGATGGTCGAACAAATATCTGTGAGGTGTGATGTCCATGTCTCCATGTTTAGTATCGAACTGGTACATTGTTACCTGGATCATAAAATGGGCATTGATATGAATCAAACAATTATAATAGAACATGTGAGAAAATTCTCATTACCAGAAGGTGGATTGGACCCGATGGATGGAGGAACCAAATATGTATAAAAATCATGTGATTCTCATTTTGATAACACTGATTATGGTTTGTTTGACTTGTGGGAGTGCTGCAAAACTTGGTGGTGATCGGGGTTGGTATGAATTTCATTGCCATGCTGATGGTGCCAAAGTTCATCTAGATAGTGAATATGTTGGAGATATTCAAAATGGCATGCTATCTGTTCCGATTTATACAACAGGAACACCATATGCTACATACACAGTAACCTATGAAGCATGTGGATCATATGCTAGTGTGACCAAAAACTTGCCCGGAATCCCAGCTAAGGGTCAGACTATCGATATTTATATAGATATTGAACCAGCGCCCTGTCCGACACCGACACCCAAACCAGTCGGCGGAGATATGGGATATTACATGATATGGTCTAATGAGGATGGAGTAACCGTGGAGTTGGATGGTGAAAATAAAGGTATGACCATGAACGGGCATTTACAGATTCCGGTTTACACGACAGGGACCCCATATACAACTATGACTGCATACAAGCCAGGATATATACCCGTAACAGAGGAAATTACAGAAAATCCAGGACCTGGTGAGACAATTGACTTGTATGTAACAATGAATACTGATAGTATTGTTGCTGCATCTGTTGCAGACTGAAAAACTCCTTTTTTTAGACATGTTCAAAAGGTACGAGATCCAATAAGAAGTATCAGGAAAGTATGACCCTTCCTACACAGGCATAAGTTGATAGCATGACTACTATTCTAATGGTCGATGATAATCCTGCAGATATTGATGAAATGAATGCTATTCTGACCAATGCGGGGTATTCTACCCTAATACAACCAGACGGAGTACATATACTTGAATTTTTACATTCACATCTCCCAGACATTATCATGTTAGACCTAGTCATGCCAAAGATGAATGGTATTGAAATTTTACGTGAATTAAAACGTGAATTTCCAGAGATTCCTGTTATTATGTGTTCTGCTGCCGGGCTTGAACAAGTTGTGACATTAGCTATGAGAGTTGGTGCAGCAGGTTATGTAGTTAAACCATACCAAAAAGAAGAATTACTTGAAAGCATTAAAAAAATCACCACTTAACTTTTTTTCAGAATAATGAGATAATCGGACGCATTCTAAATTTGATATTGGGCATGCATACGTAATCGGATATTTTATCATCACAAATAGAATAACAAAGAAGAAGGAATTTGACCAGCCTGACTCAAATAGTAAATTTATACAAAAAAGAGTCGTGAGGGTCATATGGTAAAATGTCATAATCCATATCTTTTCGTGGTAATTTTCCTCATATTATTAAGTTCATTTGCGTATGGGGAGGAGACGAAAATTCATGTCATTGATGTCGGAACAGGAGATGCGGTTCTCATCGAAAACAATGATTCATATATTCTCATCGATGCCGGACCTGAAAGAAACACAACGGCATCATATCTAGTAGGACATAATATTACAGATATCAGTCTCTTATTAGTGTCAGGTATCTCCAGTGAAAAGACCGGTGGAATCCTTGAGGTCATGAACAGAACGAAGGTCCATGAATATAGGGATTATGGAAAATCAGATCTCCCATACTATAACCGGATAACTTCTCATATCAGAAATGAATCCATTCCACATACTCCTCTTCTTTCAGGAGAGGTTATTCCATTTGGGAACGAAGGAACAATTGAAGTCATTCCTGAAATCATTCAAGACGCAACTCAGACAAGAGATGCAATTATTAAAATTACCGTTGGAAAAATCTCTACCCTGCTCTTATCCCAAAATCCAAATCCTCAGATCAATATAACTGATCCAATTCAGATAATCCGGGTTGCAGACCATGGATCTCGGGATGGATACAATGCACGATTCATACAATCAATACAACCAGAAGTGGCTATTATTAGTGTAGGAAGAGAAACCGAAGGACCAAACAAAGCAACAACAATGGGGCTTGAAGCATTTGGAGCAGAAATTTACCGAACAGATATAAAAGGAACCATTCTAATTACGACCGATGGTGAGAAATATATCATGGGTTCATCACGATCATCACCCGGTGGTTCAATATCACTCGTCAGTGTCATAGAGACAAGACCTCCCGGATGAGTATTTAACAGGTCTGAAGATGTGTGTGATAATATTTTTATAAATCTCAAAATCACCCAATATTGCTTATTTTTAAAAAATAAGATTAAATGAGGCGATTTCAGACGGCAGGCGAATAATTCTTTAAAGATTAAAATACTCATGGAATGACGGCAGACATGCGTCTGACCCTATTTGAAGGTAATATTAAAAGACGTTAATTTATCTTTCTTTAATGAAAAAACGAGTATTAAATCGGTTTTATATCATCAGTAATATATGGAAAACCGGTCCACACATATAATGTTTTTCTATATTTTCTGAATAATATTCCCATCATGTCTGACAATTTCAGGTGCCGCGTCGATTCATTGATAGCTGGGAAATGGTTCTTATAGATGTTCATTGTGGCATATCAATATCAAAAAATAACGTTGAATTGTATTTTAACCGAATATTTGCAATTTTTCTGGAGGGGCGAAACGGAAATGAGTGATAAGATAAAATTACAGGATTATTGACTCGTTTGACATGCTTGTGAACAGAACCGAAATCCTCCTGCAGGAACCTTTATTTCAAATCTAGCTCCTTTCCCTTCTTCACCATTTTCCCGAATGGATATACCAGTTATTTTTAATATTTCTGTGATAAGATATAATCCAAATCCGGTATTTTTCCCATATCCGTATGAAAAAATCAATTCTTTTTCACTCAAGGGGACACCTATTCCATTATCCTGCCAGACTATAACCAGATTACCATACTCCTCATGCGAGGAGACTTCTATGAAAGTTACATGCTTTCCATGATTTTGAGCATTCAATAAAAGATTATAGAACACTTTTGGGACCATGTAATCAGCAAATATCTCAAGATCTGGATTAATTTGCGACACAAGACGGATATTTTCCGAAGGAGTAACTGCCAGGAGTTGTTGCACTTTAAACCATTTCGGCTCTTTTACTCCTACCTGTTCATACTCACGTGAGAAATTTATCTGGGCCTGGATTGAGTCAATTATTAATTCCAACTTGTTCATAAAGTTGGGTAATTCATGACATTCACAATCTTCCATGAGTGAGAGAAAACCCTGCATTGCACTGAGCGAATTGGTAATATCGTGCCGTGTTATTGAGCTTAAAAGACTCAGTTTCTCATTTGCAGATTTAAGTTTTGATTCACTAAAACGGAGTGCCTCTTCAGCCTCCTGTTTTTCAGTGATATCTGCCATGATACCCATGAGCCTGGTAGGGTCACGAAGATCTGGAACCGATACACGATCTTCAATCCAGATATAATGCCCATCTTTATGTCTGAATCGATACCTGACATTTCCTCCACCGGATGTTGCCTTGACCGCATGAAAAGCTTCGAGAGCATCTTTCCTGTCATCCGGATGGACAAGCGAGATCCACTGATCAAATCCCTGACTGATCTCATTATAACAATAACCAAAGACCGATTCAGCATTTTCACTCATAATGATTCGATCATGGGCCATATCATAATCATACACAACAAGTCCGATCGAGGTTGTGACAATTTTATATCGATTACGCCAGGCCGCTAACTCTTTTCGTGCAAACTTACGTTCTGTAACATCATCTCCGATACACATGTAGCCGATAAGAGCCCCATGTTCATCCCGGAGATCAGTATTCATAACATCAATATCCCGGATATCTCCGTTTCGAAGAAGAAGTTTCATCTCTTCATGTTGCGAGATTGTTCCTTTTTGCATCGCATCCTGAAAGAGTTCTTTCTTTACTTTTCTCAGTTTTTCAGGTACAGCTATCGCAAAAAAATCCTGCCCCATCAATTCTTCTCTATTCCATCCGGTCAGGTTAAGGAGGTGATCATTGCAAAACAGAACCTTCCCGTCATTATCAAGCTGGAAAGCAATCAGTTTCATCGTCTGAAGAGTCTTTCTAAATCTTCGATCACTCTCAATGAGACGATCTTCAGCCCGTTTTCGTTCTACTGCCTGACGAATTTTATGAGCCAGTTCTGTAAACTGTGATACAACCTCGCCACCTTTCTGGAGGTAAAAATCAGCACCTGAATTTAATGCGGTAATGACAACTTCTTCACGTCCTTTCCCTGTAAAAAGGATAAAAGGGATAGAGCCATACAGTGTTCTTACCTTTTGAAGAAATTGGATGCCATCCATTCCTGGCATCTGGTAATCTGAAACGATTACATCATATGATTTCGTGTCAAGCTTCGCCAAAGCTTCCTGGGCTGTCGATGTTGTATCCACTGACAAATCGGGCTCATTTTCTAAAAATTTTTTTACCAGGAATAAAAAATCTGACTCGTCATCTACGTAGAGGACAGAGATCATCATGCCTCATTAAAACATGACATATAAGGCTATAATAGTAATGATCTGTTACCAGACATCTATCTGGTGCCATGTGGTGGGTAGTAATCTGCTCATCCATGTTGAAAAATATACTCACCATAATCCCGATTCTGGTAAGCAAGAGAGATAACTGCTGGCATAATAAGTATTGCACCTGCGAGGGAAAAACCAACTGTAATAACAGTGGTAATCCCAAAGTTTGCAACAATGTTAAACTCAGACAACATAAGTGCTGCAAATCCGAATACTGTAGTAAGCCCAGATACAGTAATTGCAGTTCCTATCTTTTGAACGCTGACTGCTATTGCATCATGGAGGGTAAGACCACGTGATAACTCCTCCTCGCATCGTTCCATAATGAGAATTGTGTATTCTGATGCAACTCCTATGGTCATCGAACCGAGAACTGCCGTAAGCGGGGTGTAATCAAGACCAGAGAGGTACATGATCGCACCATTCCATCCAACGATGACTATAATTGGGATAAGTGGTAATGCAGCATATATCCGACGATAAACGAGCAATAAAAATCCAAAAATAAAAACAAAACCAAGTACTGTCATAAGTGATTTGGATCGGGCTATATCATCCATCAGGGCACTAAACATTTCAAGTGATCCGGTAACCCTGACCGTAAGCCCCGGAGGAGAAGGATACCATTCCATGTCTTTTCGTATGACCTTGATTAGATCTCTCGCCTGAGAAAGCTCCATATCGATTGTAGTAAATTCAAGGACTGCTTCATTTTTCCCATTCAAATATCTATTTTTATATTCCTCAGGAATGGATTCAATGATGCTGGAAATTTCAGAAGGAGTCCGAGGCAGGGTCTGATTATTGTAATCAAGGACAAGGGTGGCAATACTTGTAACGCCAGTAATTTTACTATTTTTCTCAACTACATATGCTCCAAAATCATGAATCCAATTAAAAATTAATGGCTGGAGAGCATTATCTCCAGAAAGAATAATAGGGACTGTAGTTGTTGATCCCATTGTTCTGGTTACTTTATTCATATCAAGTAAAGCCGGCATATCAGAGGGAACAAAAGTTTTTTGATCAGCACTGATGGGAACTTCATTGTCGAGTGTGAAACCCGCTGCTGCAATAATAAAGACGAAAATCAAAATTGGAACAGGGCGTTTAGAAATTTTAAATGCAATTCGCCCGAGCATCCGATCGTACCTGTCTATCAGAGAAGATTTTTGTTTCAAATCTGAAGAAGTGGGCCCATCAACCATAAGATGAGAATCGCTATTCTCATTCATCCTCATATCCTGTCTTTTTCCCCGGTAATGTACAAGCATTGCAAAGACCGGGACAATTATGAGGGCAGCAAGGTAACAGGACATTACTCCGAATGTACAGGTTATCCCAAAATCCCCAACCATTGGAATAGGTCCAAAAATCATCGCGATAAATCCGGTAGATGTCGCAAGCATAGCAATTAGCACAGATGGACTGGTTTTTGTAATGGTTGTTGTAACGGCTTTTGTGAGGGAGGATTTATAGATCTCTTCATCCAGTCGCGAATGCATTTGAATCGCATAATCTATCCCTATCCCAATCAAAACAGGAAATGCTCCTATTACGACCATACTGATTTGAGTTCCGGTCAGTCCCATAAGACCGAAAGTCAGTATCAATCCACTGGCAACAATTGCCACAGGGAGGAGTGCATATCGCACATGAGAAAAAAGAGCGAGTACTGCTATGATCATGAGAATCATGGCAGCTATTATCAGAGATCCCATTGAAGATCCCATTTCCCTGCCCATCTCCTCATCAAATGCCTGTTCTCCGGATAAAGTCACAGACACCCCGGGTGGAGGATTTGATCTCTTTACTATGGTCTGAATATTATTGAGAACCTGTTTCTGCTTTTCATCGGAGAGTCCAGGGGTGAGAGTAATGATACTCAGGGTCATCATATTTGAAGGCAGGTTCCGCTGAATCAGTTCTGGTGGAGATCTTCTGAGTAATTGGGTAATTTCTGCTGATGAACGTGGTAATACCCCTCCATTTCCCTGTTTCAAGAGTGAAACAATCCCTGATGTCTGATCAACAGACTGTTGGTTTTGGATGTGATTTATAAGTCTATCAATATACCATAGTGTATCCACATTGGTTACATCATCAGACTCTATGATGACCATTATTGCATCTGAACCATATGTGTCAATATAATGGTTTAATAATGCCCCACGAGGGGTATTTTTGTCTAAATAGGCATCATTACCTGTCTGCATGGTAATTAATGTGGTTCCATACAGAGCAATTAAAAAAATAATGACAGCAATCCAGGCCACACGGACAGGATGTTCAGTAATCTGTTTAGCCAACCAGTAAAAGGGATTGATCATTAATTTTCCTACCAGATTTCACGTCAGGGTCCTACTATTTTGTTTAATGGGAAACCGTTAGAAATTTATCAAAATACACGAACAACTCTATGAATACAAGATTATTTATCAAAAGGCCATAGTATGAATGTTAATGCCCATATATATAATAAATTCCATTATCATTGTGTAGAAAAGAACCGATCGGAGAATATGAATGTAATAGTAATAGAAAATGTGTTCGGATGGTGATTGATGAGTAGTTCAAGGCTATTTTCAACTCATGCACCCATCCGATAAAATATCTGCCAGGCTTATACCGATTACCAACTGGCAGGTTACAATTCTCTTATTGTCATTATAGAATATATAACTTCTGTTACATGAGCATAAGATTTTTACCTGTACTTTTGAATGAGTGTGAACATAATTGATTATCAGAAAGGGATACATTAACCTGATGGAAAACAAGCACTTAAATTTCCTCAAATGAGAAATAAAATAGGAGATTTTATACCCAATATGAAATATGTATTGCACCCCGTTGATCGGATTGAGATAACTGTTTTGGTTGATAACTATACTGATCTTCTATTAATTGAAGATGATTCAAGTGTTCACCGACCGAAATTATCTCATGGAAGAACCCTGCTTGCAGAACATGGCCTGTCATTATTAATTCAGATTACATACGGTCAGAAAACTCATACGATTCTGATGGATGCAGGAGCATCAGAGATTGCATTATTTAAAAATGCGGATGTTCTGGGATTAAATCTGGATGATATTGAAGAAATTGTAATAAGTCATGGGCATTTTGATCATATCGGAGCATTAGATAAAGTACTGAGGGCATCATCATGTCGTTTGCCAGTAAATCTTCATCCGGCATCATTTGCACCCAGACGAAAAAAACTCGTTGATGGCTCGTACACTGATCTCCCAACAATGAAACGAGACGAGGTCACCCATGCAGGTGGTATATTAGCGTTATCAGAGAAACCATCCCTTCTTTGTAATCAACATATTCTGCTCACCGGAGAGATTGAACGGATAACATCCTATGAACAGGGATCTCCTGTACTCGAAACATTTGAAAAAGGGGATTATGTAAAAGATCCATTCCGGGACGATCAATCTCTTGTCCTCAATCTGAAAAATAAAGGACTCATAATTGTTTCCGGATGTGCTCATGCAGGAATTGTTAATTCAGTTCTGTATGCACAAAAAATTACAGGCATTGCTCCTGTTCATGCAATTATGGGAGGATTTCACTTATCCGGTCCATATTTTAGCAAAATAATCCCTCAAACCATATCAGATCTGTGTACAATTCATCCGGATCATATTATCCCCATGCATTGTACAGGGTGGGAAGCCCAGGTTTCAATGGCAAAGGAAATGCCAGAACAGTTTCTTCTTAGCTCGGTAGGAACACGATTCCAGTTTCATTGATGACAGCATGAGGAGTATGCGATGGCAGGACCATGTCAACTGTTTCGAGACTGTGTTAAACAGATCCAAATCATGTGAGATTCAGCCAGAATATGGTGCACATATTGCAATTAAAGAATGTACAAAGCATGATCCACTGTCAGAACAGACCATACTTGGTGCTCCATCATATTCTATTGCATTTCTTGAATTCTTGTTTCATAAAGCTCAGGGACCATATTCATCAGATTTTGAATGGATTGCAGAGATAATCCGGATTCATTTTCATATATATCCAGAGCTTCAAAACCTCATCAATCTAAACGCCGCTGATGCACTGGCAAATATGGTACTTAACAGGCGGGGCAAATTAAAATTTTTGATCTGTGATCAGATTGAATTGGGGATTATTTTGGAATGGTGGGTAAAATTTGGTCTTATCCCAATAACTGCAAAAAACGTTTTTGATGCTATCTTAAGTAAACCGACAATCCAGGACAGACTCCGTCGAGAGGATCCACTTCTTCTCCTTCGGCTTTTGGACGTTTTTCCTGAACAATCTGGATCAATAAATCCGAAAAATCTTTCCAAAGAATCATTAATCCAGGCAGCCAGAACCATAACGCACCCTCCCTCAGAACGCCGGTATCATCAAATTTATTCAGCATATGTAAAAGCAGGTGGAGATCTTCTTTCTATTATCAAAAAAGAAGAGATGAGGATTTTGCCAATGCAGACGAGGAGAAACCGTTTTCTTGCATATCTGGTGAAGCAATATTACCATAACACCTGTCAGATTTGTTCTGCAACAGGAGAAGATCTAAAAAAACCTGTTGAAGTTCACCATATCATCCCTCTGTCAAAACAGGGAGAAGACTGTGCTCATAACATGATTGTAACCTGTATTTCTCATCATCGGGCAATACATGATGGAATTATTTCTCTCAGTACAGTGAAGGATACAATTTTAATCAATACTCCGGAAAACACATATTTCATCACTCAAGAACTGTAGATCACCCCTTATTTTCATATGAGTAATATTTCCTGAGAAATGCCCGGACTTTTCTGATGATGACCTTTATTACACACATACACTAATACTAACGATAGGGTGTAAAATGCAGATTGCAATTCATGGATTTTGGACTACCAAGGCTGGAGATGTTGATCCCCAAAAAGCTCTTACCACACCTGTGAGTGATTCGAGATTCTTTTATCAGATACGTCATGATTCAAAGAAAAGACAAAAAGTAATCACAAAAATTTTTGTTGATGAACAGGAAATATCCCTTGTTCACGAATGGCTGAGCAATGACGGAAAAGAAACGAATTTTTTTGATATTCCTCTTGAATATCGAAAACCTGGGGAACATGCACTCAAGTTCCAATTATATGCTCCGGTATCAGAAGCAGCAGATGCAGGTCCTGGAGAATTATTGTATGAAAGTGAAACATTTAAGTTAATATATACCTAGAAACCACGATTTTCTTTTTTTTATTAATCTCCTGACATCTAAATTTCCATGTAATCTGTACTATTCATCTGATCATTGCATCGTCAACAGTTGCTTAGACAACATTATAAATTATTCAATCAAACATGTACAGGTGACCTCTTCTCTTATTCCCGAATCAATCCCACCGGGACCTCTTTTTTCAATTATTAACAGGGCCAGGGTGATTTTTCTCAATGAACGCTTAAAACCGTATGCATTATCTGCTGGGCAGTACCCTGTGTTTATGTGTCTACTTCATCATCCCAATATAATCCAAGAGTCCATGGCCAGATATTTTCACCTTGATAAAGGAACAATAGCCCGTACAGTTAAAAAAATGGAGGATGCCGGCTATGTTTCAAAAAATGTCGATCCAGATAATCGACGGGCATTTCGGTTATTTTTAACTGAAAAGGGATATCAGGTTGCTCCAGAAATCATAGCAATCGATAGAGAGTGGGAAAAACTGGTGACAAACTCAATATCAGACAAAGAACAGCAGGATATGCTTTTTCTTTTAAGAAAAGTCGCAGAATCCAGCATTTTAGCAATAAAAGATGTGGAAGGATAATCTTGATTTCAGAATCAATAACACCAGATAAGAATACCTCTGGTCCACGAAAAAAAGAGACAATAGGAGTTGCACTTCTTCTTGGTGAACCTGAGAAAGCTATCCGAAAATTATCCGGACCGATGATTATTGCAATGTTGTTATATTCAACGTACAACATTGTAAACGCAATATGGGTAGCAGGACTTGGATCAGATGCTCTCGCAGCAGTCGGTTTTATTTCACCATTATTCCTAGTCATCATTGGTCTTGGCAATGGTCTTGGAGCAGGAACAACATCTGCAATTGCCCGAAAAATTGGTGCAGGAGATCATGCAGGAGCGAATAACACAGCAGTCCATGCGATTCTTTTAACGGTTGCCATTTCCGCACTTGCTACAATTCCTCTGGTATTATGGACAGAAGAGATTGCCCTTCTCTTTGGTGCCGGAAAAACAGCTGGTCTTGCAGGGGAATACGGAAGAATTATCTTTGCCAGTACCATTCTACTTCTTCTGACAAATGTCGGATCTGCTATATTACGAGCGGAAGGCGATACAAAACGAACTATGTATATAATGGCCGTTTCTGCGGTGATGAATATGATACTCGATCCCCTGCTTATTTATTCTGTAGGATTGGGTATTGCAGGAGCTGCCTGGGGTATGGTAATTTCTCAGGTTTTTGTGACACTTGTACTCATATACTGGTTTTTTGGAAAGAAAGACACCTTTGTTACCGTATCAAAAAAATCCTTTTATTACGAAAAGAAAACCATCCGGGATATACTTGGTGTTGGTGTTCCAGCAAGTTTTGAATTTTTCTTAATGTCGGTTCTTGCAATCATCATTAATGGACTGTTGGTTCGTGTTGCAGGAACTGATGCTGTTGCTGTATATGCAGCCGGATGGAGAGTTGTAATATTTGCAATAATTCCACTTGCAGCAATCGGAACTTCTGTGGTTTCTGTGGCCGGAGCAGCATTTGGGGGGAGAAGATATGAAAAGCTCCCGATAATTCTCAATTATTCGTTTAAATTAGGACTTATAGTTGCAATGGGTGTTTCTATTCTGACATGGTTCTTTTCATCACAGATCGCTTCAATTTTCACATATTCACCGGAGAGCATTCATCTGGCACCATCAATAGCGGCATTTCTAGCGACGATGTGCTTTTTTTATCCTTTTGTTTCACCGGGGATAATGTCATGTTCACTCTTTCAGGGTGTTGGGAAAGGGATCACCTCACTCACCCTGAATCTTTTCAGAAATCTGATATTTATCGCTGTATTTGCATATGTGTTTGGTATAACTCTTGGGTACGGAGAACATGGAATCTGGTGGGGAATTGTCGCAGGTGACATACTGGGAGGAATACTTGGATATGCATGGGCCAGATTGTATCTCTCACAACTCTTAAAATATCAATAATTTATAAGAATTCAGACATTTACTATCTTTTTTCATAATATTATGAAAACTGTATTCTAGAATCGGGATCCAAAGAATTGATTAAATCATGATAGAATTTAGGATCCCTGGTCTGATAGAGATTGTACCATGCTTTCAGGGTATCTTTATGCATTACATCAAGTCGTTGAAAAACATGCAAAGCAAAATCCACCGGAGCGAGCCCTGTTGCGGTAATGAGATTTCCATCGGTGACAGCAGGGTTTTCCATAAACAATGACCTGCCTGAATAATCCGGGCATACCGCCTGTAATACTGACAGATCATTACTTGTGTGCTTATGATCATTCAGGATGCCAACGGAGGCAAGCCCAAAAGTCGCTCCACATATCGCAGCTATGACCAAATCAGTTTTCAATAAGTCCTTTACACATTGCAAAGCATCAACATGGGCAACATCCAGCCAGGTATCTCCTCCGGGAAGGATAAGCACATTACCCTTATCCGACTGAATGTCTGTTAGGCAAATTTCTGGTTGCAGGATGAAACCTCCCATAGTTCTAATCTTTTCTTTTGAATTACTACATAAGACTAGTTCGTAATTCACGTCTGATTTACAAAACCTTCCGGAGACCAATTCAGCCAGGATATATCCGTATTCCCAGTCTGCCATGGTGTCAAGAACATACAAGTAAAGATAATGAACCATCTTCTCATACTATGACCTGGTAGAATATAATTTTGAGGAATTTCATATTTCGAGAACTCAATTTCAGATAATCCTGATTATAACGAAAAAAAAGGATACTCAAATTACTTTCCAAGTTTGATGACCATTCAAATAACCATATCTTATTATTGACATAAGAAACAACCATTGAGAAGAAAATTGGACGCACTCTGAAGCAATAGAGCAAACTCCACATTACGTATGAAAAAAGAAGAGGAAATATTGGATACGGGAATTTTTTTAGTCAGAGATACAAACATCCCTTACAAAATCGTACTCAACAGAAGAAGAAAATCCCCCATGATTTTTATATATCATGACGGGAGGTTGGAAATTGAAGTTCCAGGTTTAACTCCAAAGAAAGAGATAATTGATCTTTTAGAATCAGAGAAAGATTGGATATACTGGGAATATTTCAAATCACGACCAGATTGTCCACCGGAAATTGAAGATTGTACAGTTCAGATATACGATGCCGAAGTTCCGTACCTAATTCGAAGAAATACCAGGACAAAAAGAATTACACTACGAATTCATGGTACAGGAAAACTTGAAGTATCAGCACCCTATGATACGAAAAAGGCAGACATCATTACCTTTATAAAAAGGGAGTCTGCATGGATTGCTCCAAGAATTGGAATACTACCTGCTCAGAAGAACAATTCACCAGATAATTCAATCACTCATTCTCCAATTGCAGGCGATGAAGGAGGAATGATAACATACAATGGCCAAATAGTTCCATATCAGATAAAACGATCCCATCGGGCAAAGCGGATTGTTATTAAAATAAATCGAAATAGAGAGGTGAGTGTCGTATCACCGACCCATGTTCCGATCGCAGAGCTCAAATCTTTTGCAGAAGCAAAAGCAGATTGGATCTATAAACATACAATTCAAAGTAATCGTCCTCTTCCATCCGAACGCCAGTATTGTGACGGAGAAACCATTCCATTTATGGGCGATTCGCTTATCATTCGGATTACCAAAGGACAAAAAGGTCATTATTTGAGAAAAAACCAGGAACTGATTGTTACCATACCTATTGATTTTTTAGAATTTCATGAAAAAGAATTTGTGAAAAACGCATTATCTTCCTTTTTCTCTGGTGCTTTAATCGAGTTTTCTCTGCCTCATGTAATCAGGTATGCACAGATCTTACAAATACCCGCCCCTCCGTTAAAAACCAGAGATCAAAAGACCAAATGGGGCACCTGCACTTCTCATAGTATAGTCCTTAATATCAGACTATGTATGGCCCCTCCAGCCATTATCGAATATGTTATCGTTCATGAACTGGCTCACAAAGTTCAACCAAACCATTCTCCCCGATTCTGGAGTGTTGTTGAGAACCTGATGCCGGATTACAAAGAACGTCGGGATTACTTGAAGAAATATGGACATGAATGGATTCTATAAAAAACCACATCACATTTATTCTTCTCCTCCCCGCACAGTCCCACGGATGTATGAGGTGAAAATACCAAATATACCAAGAATAATAAAAATTATGAAAATAAACTCGGTACTTTGCTCAAGCTGATGATATACATCTGGTGTAATTTCCACGGTCCCGATGATAAAAGAAAAAACCATCATGGCTATCGCAAGACTGATGAGTTGCCCCATCGACCGCATCGTTGAGACCATGCTTGATGCCATTCCCAGATCCTGTGCATGAACAGAACTCATAATTGCGTTGGTATTTGGAGAAGAGAAAAGCCCATACCCAAGGCCCAACACTGCAAGTCCAATTAGGATAAAGATAAGGGAGAATGCCGGGAGGACAATGAGGAGAATACCAAGCCCTATTGTTGTAATAGCCATGCCAAGGGTTGCAATTACTGCAGGTTCTGTCGTATCTGATAATCTACCTGATATAGGAGATACGATCATCTGGACAAGCGGCTGGGCTAATAAAATCATTCCCGTTGTTGCTGGATCAAAACCACGGTTGTATTGCAGGGACAGGCTAACAAGAAAACCTACTGCAAATACGACAGCATAATTGATCATGGCAGAAATATTTGAGCATAAAAATGTCTGGTTTGTTCTGAATATCTGTAGATGAATGAGGGGTTTTTCCTGTTTTTTTTCCCATCGTGCGAAAAAAAATCCCCCGAGAATACCACACACAATCCAGAGAATTCCTATGAGAGAGGGGAGCTGCGTCAGACCATACATGATCCCCAATACCATACAACCATACAGGATCGCTCCACCATAATCAAATCTGGTTTTTCCACAGTCAGTCCACTCCCCTTTGAGATATTTTAGAGATAAGATAACTACGATCAGGGCTAAAGGAACATTTATCAAAAATATTGAGGGCCACCCAAACAATTGAGTTAAAATACCCCCTAATACTGGTCCAAGTGACAATCCTGCATATACTGTGGCAGTAACAATTCCGATTGCTCTTCCTCGTTCTCCTGGAGGAAAGACAATTGTTACAAGTGCCATTGATGTAGAAAACACCATCGCTCCCCCAAGACCCTGTATCATTCTGGCCGCAATAATACTCGAACCAGACCAGGACATTGCAGCGATGAGAGAACCAAGCGCAAATATCAGGTTACCAACAATAAAAATCTGCTTTCTCCCGTATATATCGGCAATTCTTCCAAAAGGGAGCATACAGACTGCAGCTATAAGAAGATACGCTGTAGTGATCCAGCCGAGGGTAACAGCATCAAGACTAAAATCGGATCCTATAGCAGGAAGGGCCACATTCAGTGATGAAACGGTATATGGAACAAGAAATGACGCAAGAGAAGAAATGAGCAGGAGGATAGATTTTCCGGCCTGACTATACATGGGAAAGAAGGTTAGACAGGATATATCTTGAACCTGCTTACATTTTCATCCGAATTATTCCGGAGAGGTTCTTAATAGGACTCATAAAAAAATTCAATCCCACCTTCTTATTATCTCATGGATTGACATATGAGTATGGTACTAGGTCATACATTTACCTTCTCTGATCCAGAAGACGCTGAACAATTAGTAAAATTTTTCAGGAAAGAGGGGATTTCAGCAAGAATTGAACCTGTGTCTGAGACATCAATCTCCATTTTTATTAAAGGAACATATGATAACTTGTTTGCATATCTTGATCACCTGAAAAATGACCTACAAAAAGAAGCAGATATTCAGTCGGAAGAAGATATATCCTATGATGATGAGAACACAGATCTTGAAGAGGTTCAGGAAATAATAAAACTTATTCAGCTGCAACGTGAATACGCCATCGAAGGTCTTACAGGAAAAAATATCGGAGATATTGCATACAAAGCACCTGAATCAGAAGAAGATACAAGTGAACTATTCTCATCAATGGTTGCTTTCATGATGAAAAATAGAGTCCTGATAGATAATAACGTCGTAGAATACCAGGATGGGGCTCTTGTATATAAAGAAATAAAACCGGTTGAAGAGTTACTTTTTTCATCTGCTGTATCCAGCGGACTTATTCCAGAAGAAGAGGATCTTAAAACCTATAATATTTCAATAATTCACAAAATTCTTGCGGAAGTAGATTATAAAGTTAAAACTGGCCCTGAATTAATTGCACGGATTGATTTTGACCGGTTAAAAGAAGAACTTGAATGTTATGATGTTTCTGAAGACTTTATTTTACATGCTATAAACTCAATCATCATAAAGCAGGAGATGGTTGAGCATATCATGAATATCCTTCATGTTACAAAAGCAGGAACCATAGAAGAGTTATTAGAAGAAGTTGACAAGGCATCTACCGAGATTCAAAAAGAACAACAGATTTATATTTCCTACAAGATTTCTCCTGAGTTTACGAATCAGGTAATTGAAGATCTCAAAAAGATGGAAGTAATCAGGATTAAAGGAAATAAAATCAAATTAACCCACTAATACAAATAATTTTACATTTAAACCGATTTATTTATACCAAATATTACCTTTTTCCGATTATTGGGGTATGAAACACCGATTAGTTCAATACTAGTGCCAATGTGGGACAGCAGAATTGGTTTTTTATCTGGTTGTACATTCTCTAAGGAGTAACGATCGACTCAAAAAAGTTTTTTTGGTCGAGCTTATATTTTCAAACCAGATTCATACCCGAATGTCTTCTGGAAGTTCTTAATTCCACCGGATACCGAAGTCTTGTCTGACCATTGATTGGTTGCCGAAGGACTATCTGATGTACCGCGGGCCTCCATGATAGAACCAGCAAATTGTGTTTTTACCGTTCCATCTGCAAAGCCAGAATCAGAACCAGGTACCGGAGTAACAGCAATCTGGTAGAACAAACCAGCCGGAACATCGCTCGATGCAGCAACGGCACGAATTCCGCCCTTTGTCGAGACCTGCCCACTATTAAAGTTTATTAGTTCACTCTTTGCTTTTACAACATTACAGAAAGCCGGAATGACACTGTCCTGGGCAGATGCAAATACACACCGTATTGAATCATCCGTTTCAGCGTAGTTACCTGCAACATCCAGACTCCATTCTTCACTCCCCACAAGGAATGAACCATCAATGCTTTCATACGTGAGTACCTTCTCGACCTCAAGGTTGTTGAGTCCTTGGCCCTTATTCTGGGAGTCAAAGTCAAGTTGCTTGTTCAGCATAAGATGGCCACCATTTGTGCGGATGCTATCAGAAAACGTGACGATAGCGATTGATTCACCCGGAATTAGCCGGCTGTTATGAATACTGCCATATTCAGTATCCTGTGTCTTTGAATAGGAAGACGAATCAAGCAAGTTCATGATAGACTGCCATGTCTTACCCCACCAGGGATCATCTGCAGCGATGTCTGGAAATGCCAGATCATCAAGCATGTAATCAGGCACGGTGAGTGAACTGAGGATTACCGAATTGTCATATGTTCCGGTTGAATAGGTAAGTCCGGAAGTAGACGATTTGGCTGCGGCAAGAGCCTGAACCTGGTTCGTACTCAATGGATATGCATCTGCTGCTGACCCACTACTTAATTGTGCAGTAGTCACAGGCGTTTCAGATGAATCAATTGTCCTTGACATATATGAACTGTCAGAGACAAATCCGACCACATCAATAATCGTGGAAATGGAAATTTTCTGGTTTTCTGGTACCTGTGTGGGAAGTCTGTCACCAACAACAATCCCGGATAATATAACACATAAAAGCAAACCAGTCATTAATAGTTTAGTTTTCAATATAACCTCCATTCTTACTCCCAGGACAAATATAATCGAATATTGAAAGCTAAGACATAGATCCAGCACTATTGATTCACAATGATTCTTTGTAGAGCGGATACCCTGTCAGCCTCTCAGTACCTCGGACCCCGTTTATTAATTAGTTTCCTCTGATATGAAGGAAACAAAAGAAAAACCACCTAATAAATTCAGATTTAAAAATTTTAAGAAGAATATAATATCTTCTCAATAATATTATGGAGTTATTGCCCATGCAGGTAAATCAAATGAAATGCCAAGGGCCCAAAGCACAAGGGTGTACATAAAACAAGTTATTATGAGAATCCCGACAATATTCAGTATAAAACCAGTTCTCATCAAATCCCGCATCGAAAGAAATCCGGTGCTGTATGCAACTGCATTTGGTGGGGTTGCAACTGGGAGCATGAACGCAAGAGATGAAGTAAGGGCAGCAGTAAGCATTAATAAAATTGGATTGATCATCAGGCTTACTGAGGTTACTGCTAAAATTGGCATCATTACTGATGCGATTGCAGTATTGGAGGTCACTTCTGTCAAGAATGATACCAATATTGCAACCAATAAGACAATGAATAAGACATCTAGAACAGATAAACCAGTCAGATGACGCACCAGTTCATCAGCCAGCCCGGACTTAATAAATGCCTTAGATAAACAGATTCCCCCACCAAACAGGATAAGAATACCCCAGGGAATTTTTAAAACCGACTCCCAGTTCATCGTATATTCACGGTTTTTTATGCTAACCGGAAGCAGAAAAAGCAGAATAGCTCCAAACATTGCTATTGTTGAATCATCTATTCCAGGAAAGATTATATCAAGACCAGGAATGGTTAAATCTCCAATTTTCTTCGTCCCTGAAAAAATCCACATGAGTGCTGTCATCACAAAAACGATAAGGGTCCATCGTTCTCCATGTGACATTGCCCCCAGTTTTTTCAGTTCTTCAATTATGATTTCCCTGCTATGAGGCAATTGTGCAGGGAGATGACGATATGGTCCATAGACAAGCCATATCCAGGTTAACGGAATAAAAAGAGCCACCAAAGGAATTCCAAACAGCATCCAGTCTACAAATCCAATTGTGGGTGCATCAGGAAATAAAGTCTTGAGTTGTGCAAGAAAAATTCCATTCGGAGGAGAACCGATAATTGTCCCTAGCCCGCCAATCGATGCAGCATATGCTATGGATATTACCAAAGCCTTTGCAAAATCAAGTCCTCCTTCGTCACCCTTTATTTCTCTAAATGCATCAATACCAATTGTCCCGATTATCGCAATCGCAATTGGTATCATCATCATTGCGGTGGCAGTGTTCGATATCCATAAAGAGATAAAAGCTGTTGCAATCATGAATCCCAGAATTATCCGTTTAGGACTTGTGCCGGTCAGAAGGATAATAGAGAGTGCAATCCTCCGGTGAAGATTCCATCTCTGCATAGATGCGGCGATGATGAATCCACCAAGAAAAAGGAATATTGTTTTATCTGCATATGGTGCCGATGCTTCAGCAGGAGTCAGAACTCCAAGCAGCGGGAACCCGACAAGAGGGATTAATGCTGTAGCAGGAATAGGAATTGCTTCAGTGATCCACCAGATGATCATGAGTGCCGTTACCGCTGCCGTAGCCTGAATTTCCCAGGATATGAAGACAGATTCGGGCATGACCATTATAAGGCCACTTATTACCAGACCCAGAACCAGATAAAAAAAATTCTTCATTTGTTATACATTTAGATCGAACAAATATAATCCGTCCGAATTATCTCTCATAATGGGTACTTAACTATGGACAGGAATGAAAGAAGACAGAAAACAGCTTATGCAATCTATCCGTGGAAGGCGAACGAAGGGTGATGATGAATATGCAAGGCCTTTTTTTAAATGGGCTGGAGGAAAGAGCCAGTTACTCTATGAATTTGATCCACGGTTTCCGGTAGAACTGCAAAATGGAAAATTAACAAGATATATTGAACCATTTGTCGGTGGAGGAGCAGTTTTTTTTTACATTGCCCAGTTATTTCCAATAAAAGAAGCAATAATCTGTGATATAAATGATGAATTGATACTAACCTGGCAAGTTATAAAGAAGGATGTTCACCCCCTCATTGAACGCTTGCAAATCCTGCAGAACCGATATGATACTTGTGACAGTTCTGAACAGTCGGATATGTTTTACGAAATACGTAATGCATTAAATAACGAAAAACAATCCTTTGACTATTCACAATATGGAGAAGCAACAATTAACCGGGCAACCCAGTTATTATTCCTTAATAAGACCTGCTTTAACGGCCTTTTCCGATTAAATTCAAAAGGGGAATTTAATGTCCCTTTTGGAAAATATAAAAACCCATCAATTGTAAATGAGAAAAACCTATTGATGGTTTCCAACTTATTAACAAATACCACCATTATTCATGGCGATTTTCGCTCATGCATTGATTATATTGATACACGATCATTTGTGTATATTGACCCCCCGTACAGACCGTTAAATAAAACGTCTTCATTTACCGGGTACTCAAAAGAGGGATTTTCAGAGCAGGACCAGCTGCGTCTTTGTGACTTCTTTGAGACAGTTGATAAGGTTGGAGCCAAGGTTATGCTCAGCAATTCTGATCCCAGAAATGAAGATCCAGAAGATCATTTTTTTGATGATCTCTATCAGAATTATCTCATTGAACGGGTGCAGGCCAAACGGTTCATTAATTCTGTTGGAGAGAAGCGGGGCTCTATAAATGAACTCATCATCAGGAATTATCAATCATAAAAAGTTATCCGGATATTTCGCCATTCCCAGCGCTATATAGCCAATATCCCTGAAATGGCCGGAGCATCCGATCATCATCCTGATCTCCCTGGCCTCCATTCATAATAGGAGTGTCATATTTTTGAAGAGATGAATCGTATCCGACAACATATTTCCAGATACTTTGGATTGAATTAAGAGCGGTTTTTGCGGCTATGGATTCTTTTGAGGGCAATCCATATGTATTCCATCCTGATTTTATGTATTTTCTGACAGGTTCAGGTGAATTCTTGTATTTTAAGGGCACAGTGTCGTCTTTTGTTGAATAAACCCAGTATCCAGTCATAATTGTGATGAGATCCGACCCTTTGAGAGGTTTCCATCCATCAGGATTGATATATTCCAACACAGAATGACCTCCTGAACTTACCTTTGCAAATATCATAGCGGTGTCACTTCCTGCTGCAAGGGGTCGTGGAACGGATACAAAATTCCATCCGGATTTGAGGACAATTTCATCCTTTTCCAAAAACAAATTCATGACTGCAGTAAGGTTTACTCTGCCATTGGCTGCAACCTTTCCGTTCAATGCAGGAATTTTGTCAGAATTTTCAATGAATAGAGTTCTGATGTTTTGAGGAGTAAGATCTGCATCCTTATCCAGGACAAGAGCGGACATTCCGGCAACAAGAGCGGTCGCTTGTGATGTACCATTCAGGTACGCATACCTGTTACCACCAGGTCGTGTAATCATTGTGCTGTAGATATGACCTCCCGGAGCTGCAAGATGAACACTTGTTCCATAATTTGAGGAGGGAAAGAGCGTGTCATCAGCGGCTGTAGAAGCAACCCCGATAATATTTGACAGCGTATAGGAAGCTGGATAATATGGTTTTTGATCATTATTCATCCCATTATTTCCCGCAGCACAAATAAAGAGAGCGTGCGAGCCAGATATTGCATCATACAAAGATTGTGAATAATCTCCTCCACCAAAAGAGCAACTTATAATATCGGCATTATTTGCCGCCGCATACTCGATCCCTTTGATTATATCTGAAATATACGCTTTTCCATTTGAACCAATAGCTTTTACAGCCATTATTTTCGTCTTCCAGGCTGCCCCGGTTATACCTATTCCATTATTTCCGGAAGCACCAATGATTCCTGCACAATGAGTTCCGTGCCCAAAATCATCCATGGGATCTGGTGTGTCCGTAATAACATTGTATCCATGTTCTCCGGAAGGACCAGTCCACATATTTGGAGCAAGTTCAGGATGCGTATAGTCAACACCAGTATCAAGCACTGCAACTATAACATCTCCGGAACTGGTTGAGATGTCCCAGGCATTTAAAAATTTTCCATCAGAACCTGTAGTTCCTGGAGGAATTCCTTCCCGGTAGACTTGTCCGTTGTTTGAAAGGCCCCACTGCCTCCAAAATTCTGGATCATTAGGTGTGTTGTCTACTGACACGATATAATCCGGTTCTGCATAGAGTACTCCTGGAAGAGAAGACAGCGCTTTTATCGCTTCATCCTCATTTCTCCCCTTTGTCGAAAATAAAGCAAGACCAGGAAGTGCATCACCTAAATCCTGTTGTAATGCCACTCCTTCAATTTGTACATCCGCAAGGGCAGATACTTCAGAAGTATTATATCTGACCAGAATTCGTGCTTCCGTGGCTCCTTCTGTTTGAATATTTCCCAGGGATTCAGAAGTAACAGAAGAACTCATATTCATTTCTGCGGCGTGTGATTGAGAAGGCGCTGCCTGAGGAACAATCGGAACAGATATATCCCCGGTATTCTGTCCGACTCCCGGAACGGTAAAGTAATCACGGGCAGATGGATGCCATCCCGATATTGGCTCTGCGCAGACGATACCACAAAACAAAAGAATTATTGTTCCTATAAGAACCCATCTGATGCACCGGTTCATATCATTCACAGCAGTTTCATTGCCTGCTAAGAAGATAAGGTTTCATACTTGATCATCCAGTAATGGTACGATACTGCAGGGTTGGTGTGTATGGTTTATTCAGTGTTGTTCATAGATGATGATCCGGAGATCTGTTCAATTGCGAAAGCATTTCTGGAAAAAACTGGTTCTTTTAAAGTAACTACATCTGAGTCTGTGAAAAATTCACAGCAACTCCTCAAGAAAACGCATTTTGATGCAATTATTTCAGATTATGCAATGCCAGGGTCAGACGGGCTTGCATTTCTTCGGTCTGTCAGATGTAAAGGAAACCGGATTCCTTTCGTGATTCTGACGGGAAAAGGAAAGGAACAGATTATCATAGATGCACTGAACAGCGGTGCAGACTTATATTTTGAAAAAAGTGATACACCAAAGGATTTGTTCCACCAAATATCAGAAAAACTGGTTCCTCTGATAAAATCCAAGCAGGCAGAAGTAATATTTCACGAAATATTTACCCAGTCACCAATTGCTATTGAAATATACAACTCCGAAGGAAAACTGCTACAAGTGAATAATGCCTGCCTGGATCTTTTTGGAATAGAAAGTCAAACCGAGATTTTTTTGTTTGATCTTTTTCAGGATCCGAATATTCCAAAAGAGGTTTTAAAAAGACTTAAAAACGGAGAAAAGATTGAATATACCAGATCATTTGATTTTGATCTGGTGAAAAAGAAGAAACTCTACAACACATCTAAAACCGGGGAGATGTATATAAAGGTACAGATAACTCCTCTCGATCATTCAGATATAAACATTACCGGGGGATATCTGGTCCAGATACAGGACTTAACCGAACAGACGATCTCCGAATGTGCTTTAAAAACAAGTGAAGAAAAATATCGAAGTATTTTTTCAAATAATCACTCAGTGATGCTGATTATTGATCCAAATAACGGGCAGATAATGGATGCTAATCCCGCAGCGTGTGAATATTACGGATATACTCGTGAAGAATTAATTCAATTGAAAGTTACCAGCATTAATTGTCTGAGTGAAGAGGATATCTTCAATGAAATGGATAAGGCACGAAAAGAAGAACGCAATTTTTTTTATTTCAGACACCGTCTTGCTTCAGGAGAAATCAGGGAGGTTGAAGTCCACAGCGGGCCGATAAAAATTGAGAACAAACAACTTCTCTATTCGATAATTCATGACATTACTGATAAAAAAAGGGTGGAAGAAGCTCTTGTTACAGCAAACAAAAAACTCAATATGCTCTCTTCAATAACCAGGCATGATATTTTAAACGTTCTTACAGCACTCACCGGATACCTGGAGTTTGCAGGGACTGAAACTTCCATAGAAGATGCTAGGATTTTCATACAAAAAGCACAGGTTGCAGCACGATCAATACGACATCATATAGAATTTACCAGAGACTACCAGGATCTTGGATCAAAAGAACCTCTTTGGCATGATATCAGGGCCATCGTTAAAAGTTCTGCAGCATTAATCAACACAAAACAGGTTAAGATTGAGTATGATACTGAATCCAGACTTCTTGTATTGGCAGATCCTCTTTTATTGAAAGTTATATACAATTTGATGGAGAATGCCATCAGGCATGGACAGACCGTCACCAGGATATCCAGTTATTGGGAAAAAAAATCTGATGGATATGTTGATTGGATTATTGAGGATGATGGAATTGGAATTCCACTTTCACTAAAAAAATCAATTTTTTCTAGAGAAGTGGGAAAAAATACAGGATTGGGTCTTTTTCTAGCTCGTGAAATTCTAGCTATAACCGGAATTACTATACAGGAGGTTGGAGGTGAGGGAGAAGGAGCAAGATTTTTAATGAAGATCCCTGATGGAAAATATAGAATTGAGTAGATTTAAAAATTTAAAAGGTTATCGGACCGTTTGAGCAGTCCAATTCTCACCATCAGTTTTAAAGACGATCGAGCCGTTCACATCTGTTCTGTATACCTGTGAACCAATTTCCTGAATTGTTTCAAGAGTTGCAGAACGGGGATAACCAAATGGATTGCCTGAACCAAGTGAAATAATTGAAACCTGTGGTCTGACATTCATAAGCGGGCCAATTGCATCATCGGAGCCATGGTCTGGTAGCTTTAAAATTGTTGCCTTACTTCTGACTTCTGATGAATCTCCCGGGAGTATCAGTGAAATATTTCCGATAGAAACCTTTAGAACAAGGGAGTCTTCATCAGGGTGTCCCGTAAGCCGATATGGACCAATCACATCAATAATTGTATTATTCGTAAAAGGAATCTTCATTCCTGCGGTTACAATCATCCGGACAGCCTGATCAGATATCACTGCTGCAATTACTTTTTTGTAGAGATCAGATGAATGAACAACTCCATTATCAGCATATTTTTTCACATCAAATGCATCAAGAACATCAATCATCCCTCCAATGTGGTCATCATACGGGTGTGAAGCAATAACCATATCAAGAGTCGTGACATTTTGCTTTTTCAAATATTCAACAAGACGTTGACCAGAATTAACCGGTCCTGCATCAATGAGTAGATTTTTACCATCACTTTGAATAAGTGCTGCATCTCCCTGACTGACATCAATAAAATGAATCCGGGTTTCAGGTTTTAAAGGAGGCTGTGGCTTTAATTCAGGTATGACTGATTTTTGTTCTGGTTCCGGCGCTATGGAAATATTATCACGTGGTGTAGGAAGAGAAGGAGATGGCTCTATTGGTGCCTCGGTTGAAGATATAACTCCTTCTTTTGGCAGAGGATATGGAATCATCCCAGATAGAGATAAATACGTGAGGCAAATGAGAACAATAAGAATCACTATACCAATGCCTGCAACCACACCCAACCTCCCCCTTTTATTCGGAGTAAGTTCTTTCATTTTTGATAGTGTTCTCTTTGCCGGAGGGGTTTTTATTCTGGATAAATTGCGTTCATACACCTTATTTCCAGGATCAAGTAAAATTGCATGCTCAAAACAGTGTATTGCACGATCTTTTTGATTCGTCTGTGAGAGTGCTACCCCATACGCATTCCAAGCCCTATGATTCCGTTCGTCTTTTTCTACCAGGTCAGAAAAGATCTCAATTGCTCTATCTATCTTTCCGGCTTTTATGCACGATATCCCCTCATCGAACCGGTTATCATCCGGATTCACAGCCATATCTGCGTCCATGTTTCTCAGATAACAACATAAATCCTCCGATGGATAGTATATATATCGAAAATGGAAGTATTTCTAACAATATTCATTATACTAATACTCTGTGGACTGGTAGCGGGATTTCTTGCCGGTCTTTTCGGTATCGGAGGTGGCGTAATTATGGTTCCAGTCATGTTTTTTCTACTCTCTGACCTTGGGTATGCTGAATATGCAATGGCAATGTCTGTTGCAACGTCTGCAGCAGTAATGTTACCCACTGCACTTACTGGAACGATCAAATATAACCGAGATACCTGCTTTTCGTTTCAACCTGCAATCATTCTTGGGATAGGAGGGATTTTTGGATCAATGTTAGGTAGTACGATGTCAGTCCTCATCTCAAATCAGGCTCACGTAATTGCATTTTCATGTTTTCTTGTCTTTTTGGCTCTCTGGATGGCTATAAAACAGAGTAGTTTTTTTTTCAATTTCAAAATCAGAGAGTCCACCATTACTTTTATTATTCTCGGAGTTGGTGTTGGTATTGCTGCCGGACTTTTTGGAGTAGGAGGAGGAGTGATCCTGACACCTGTACTAACATCGCTCCTTGGAATGAACATTCATCGATCAATTGGTATCTCACTATCTTCCATGGTTCTTATCGCATCTGGAACCGTTCTTTCCTATATAATTCTTGGATTTGATGTTTCCAATCTCTTTCCTTATTCAATTGGATATGTAAACATCCTTTTCACAGCAGTTTTAGTATGTGCCTCGATACCGTCAGTACAACTTGGGGTTAGAACCGGAAAAAAAATGGATGAAAGAAAACTCCTTATCCTTTTCATCAGCATGTTGATGATATTGGCAATCAGGATGATTTTCTCTGTATAAACTTGAAAAGGAGAGTATAATCTGATAATAGTTGTTTAATCCCGTTTCCCACTCCGGGTCATAGATACTGTAAACCGGATTGGTCCAGGCTGATTCGTGTGGGGACCAAGTTCTTCCTGATGAGGATGACCATGTGGATTATGCCAGGGACCAGGAGTAGAACGTTTTTTCCAGGCTTTTCGTTCAGGGTGAGGATACGGGATTTTCATCGGATGATGGCGGAGCGTCTCCAGATAACGCGCTCTATCCATGCTGATTCTACCACCCTTCTCCCGGTATCTCCGGGCAGGCACAGGATCAATAACCCGTGGAGACATGCTTTTATCCTTTTTTTAAAAGATTAATATCTTTGTGTCAGTTCTAAAAATATAACTGCATTTATTGGAAACAGATGAGAAGAGCACTTGATTATAATTTCTATGAATGATTCTTGTGTGCAAAAAGTAAAACCTCGGAAAAATAACATCTCTTTAGCACATATTCAGAAAACATCACGTCGATATGTAAACCTTTATAATAAAAACGTATCAGAACATACTATAATAGCGATAAAAAAAGAAAAATCAAAAATATATCAGATATACTTATTTCGCCTCAGCCAGTCACGCTGAGGAGGGGTATACCGGTAAGAGATATCGCATTTTTCATCCTGAAAGGACCAGGGTGTGATAATAATTACATCCCCTTCACGAATCCAGGCACGCCGTTTCATTTTGCCTTTGATTCTTCCAAGACGAGTTATCCCATCTGAACATCTGACACGAATGTGAAATGAGCCAAGCATCAGTTCAGCATACGCAAACTGTTCTCCTTTCCTACTATTGGGGAGTCTGACTCTGATGGTTTCTACATCTGCAGGTTCCTGGGATTCAATCGTCGGTTCAACTCCTATTTCGGTACTTGTCTCAGTTATCTGACCATCTCCGGTAAAAAGTGCAAAGAAATCACGAAAAACCTGTCAAGAGTGAATAATCAAGATTATGGTAATTAGGTTCGCACTAGTTAATGTGACATAAATTCAAAGAATCCTGCCAGTGACTTTAATACATGTTCCCAAACTTAATGAAAGTATCGGACTTGACTCGTATATTGATACCACTAGGTTCAATGTATACAAGAGATATACAGTAGATGGTTATGAAAAACCGTTCGCTATCCATCAGCCTGCTTCTCGTATTCTGTATTTTCATTCCACTAATAATTGGATTTATTGGATCATTTTTTACTATGACGAGTGTGACCGGGTGGTATCTTACACTAAACAAGCCTTGGTTTACTCCTCCAGGCTGGGTATTCGGTCCGGCATGGACGATTCTTTACATCCTTATGGGTGCTGCATGGTGGTTTGTTCTTCGGAATGGAATTGATTCACCATCCGTAAAGACGGCAACAATGTGGTTTCTTGTACAGCTGGTAGTGAATCTGCTTTGGTCTCTTGTATTTTTTGGAATGCAATCCCTCCTTGGGGGAGTTATCGTAATTTTGATACTTATTCTCTTAATTGGAATAACCATGCTCTCATTCAGTAAGGTATCACGTGAATCTGTCATTCTTCTCATCCCATATCTTTGCTGGACATTATTTGCTACAATCCTGACTATCTCGGTCTATCTGCTCAATTCTACAATGTAAATAAAAATATAAAAAACAGGAATCAGAAATCCCAAAAATAGGAGAACATAATGATTGAAATAAACCCAATTGGCATAATTCACTCCCCATTTAATAGGAAAGGACAAGCACCTCGTCAGGGACGATCCTGTGAAGAAAGAATGCAAATAGAGATCTATGAGCAATATATTTCAGGTTTGGGATCTATGGAAGGAATATCCCACATTTGGGTATTATACTGGATGGACAGGGCTGAACGGGATATTCTATTTGCAAAAAGACCAGACTGGGATGAGCCTAGACCTGTTTTTACGATCCGATCACCTGCACGCCCGAACCCGATAGCTCTGTCGATAGGTAAAATTGAGGATATATCAGGAGGTAATATCATTGTTACCGGGCTTGAAGCACTGGATGGATCCCCTGTTATTGATATCAAACCTTATGTTTTTGAAATCGATTGTATATTTGAGGACGAAAATCCTTTGAATAAACCAAAAGGGAATGGAACCGGATTATAACCGGTTGACAATCTGAAGTGCAGCTGCTTCGCCAGAGAGCAACATCCCACCAAAAACCGGACCCATCCGATGACCCCCCAGAACTGCATTGGCTGCCATGCCACAGACATACAGACCTGGAAATACTTCTTTCGTATGAGACACAACCGCAGTCTCGGCATTCTCAGCCCACATAGTTCCTTCTCCTTTGATCTCTGGTTTTCCACATTTTTTTGCAACCTGGTGAGAAATAACCGCATCATGCCCGGTAGCATCTACAGTTATTTTACATGCAAGGGTGAGAGGATCAACATGGAGACCTGTCGCTTCAACCGGCTGCCAGTTAATGACCAGTCCAGATAACACTCCATCTCCTTTAACCATCACATCTTCCACAGTTGTCAGGTTAAAAAATTCGACTCCCGCATCTGATGCAGCGGCGGTAAGTTTTGAAACAGCTTCAATCGATCTGGCAGTATAATATCCAGATGAGAACTCCGAATAATTTATGTGAAACCGATCAAGCAGACGTCTGGCTTCCTCTTGAACAACAATACGGGGAAACATCATGCCTCCTCCCCACATGCCCCCACCAATCGAGAGTTTCTTTTCAATGAGGCCAACCTTATACCCTTTTTCTGCAATCAGGGCGGAACACACAAGGCCGGATGGCCCACCTCCCACCACGGCAACATCCATCTCCATGTAATCAAGGAGGGTTTCCATGTGATCTGAAATAATTGCCCTGCTAATGGTAATTTCATCAAGAGTCATGTCCCTATTGCCTCTCTTTCGAACTATATCTAATTTTTGAACACGCTGTGAAATGATTTCCGAAATCTTCAATCCTGAGGATTAATAAGACGTACAAATTTTCTGGATGCTGCTGCGATATCAGGACTACATATAACAGCAGATATTACAGCAATACTGTCTGCTCCGGCTGCAAGCACATCTTTTGCGTTGGAGAGATTAATTCCCCCGATAGCAACAATAGGGATGGTGGTCTTTTCTCGTATATTTGATACAAGTGCAGTCCCTACCGCTGGACCTGCATCTGCCTTTGTTCCGGTAGGATACACTGGGCCAACACCCAGATAATCAGCTCCGCCCTTCTCTGCTATCACAGCTTCTTCGACTGTACCAACAGAAACACCAATGATAAACGGACGAGGAGCAAGAGCTCTTGCAGCAGATAACGGGAGATCATCCTGTCCAAGATGGACTCCGTCAGCACACGTTGCAAGGGCGATATCAAGCCGGTCATTTACGATAAATTTCGCATTATTCTCAGTACATAATGACCGAATCACACTTGCGATGGCAAACAATTCAGCCCCACTCCTTCGTTTATCCCGAAGTTGAACAATCTTAGCACCACCGGAAAGAGATTCTTTCGCAATCTGAATATGGGAACAACCAGGAGCAAGAACCTCATCGGTTATGATATAAAGACCACAATCCATGCTTCCACCTTAAGATGTACATATATTGTCCAGGATAGTTTTTTACTATGATTCATGTGTAAATGATCATCATGGAGATAGAAAAAAGGAACAAGAAATGAGAGAAAAGGTTACAAAACCCTGAACATTTCTGATTTTAATGATGTTTTTCCCCGGCCTGCATCACGTGTTACCTGAAGATCATACCATCCTGGTTCTGTTCCATTCGGGAGACTCAGATAACCAGTAATCAGATCTCCTTTATATGAGATCGCCCCTGCAACGGGAATAGTTGTGCTATTCATCGTAAGATTCAGGTTAAGGTATTCTCCATCTCCAAAATTTTTACCAGAAACTTCAATCTTGAGATCATCAGTTCCAACTGGTGCACGATCAGGCTTTATGGCAGTGATAACCGGAGTATTATTATATAAAATTTTAAATGCGTCTGGCTTTGAAAGAGTTTTACCGGATGGAGTTTTCATATTGAGATCCCAAAGATCCGGCATCGCTTCAGATGGTATGTGGAGCCAGGTTTTTAATTCATCAGGCTTTACAAGTTGTGCAGCTTCGCTTATAATTGGATCATCTCCTTCAGTCGTAAGAGTAATAACTGACCCATTCTCCAGATTATTACCTATTATTTTTGCAGAAAGGTATTGTCCTTGTTCACCAGTACCTGGTTCAATTCCAGCAAGAATCAAGGATGTACTACTATATATTGTAAAACCGGACCTGAGTATGTCGCTTTTATTATATCTGCTGGTCACTACAACATCCCATGCACCAGGTTCAGCATCTTCAGGAATCGGAATTATGCAGGTTATCTGAGTATCAGATACTACAGAGATATTTTTTGCAGATATTATTTTTTCTCCCCGTTGTAATGAGACAGTATCACCATCTAAAAATGCCATACCCCTGATGGTGACGGTCCGTTGAGTTCCCTGAATCCCCCATAGTGGTGCAATGTGCAGGCTGAATGGAGCATACGGCTCACCACTCATGTATGCATTCATCATGTGAGATGATTGGCCATCCGGGTTTGTAACAGACAAATCCCACAAACCATCATGATACTTCCCTGGAATCTGAACAGAACCAACAATTCTACGAGAGTTATCCACTCTGACATCTGTTCCGGAAACTGTCAGGTCTTTTCGGGATAATGTAAATGAGGCACCCTGAAGGAAATTACTACCAGTAATTGCTACTAATACTGAGGTATCCATATCTCCCTGGTCAGGAGTTATTGCGATTATCTGCGGAGATGGCAGAGAGGTAACCGTAAATGCTACTGTATGGTCATTATATTGCCCGTCAGGATTAATCACAGAAAGATTCCATACACCCGGTTTAGCACTCACCGGGAGGAGAAATGTTCCATCGATCGTGTCATATGTAACAGACTGATTGGTAAGGTTAACCTGTTGATCCCCATAGTTCAGGAAAATTTGCCCTCCTGACCGGAAATATGCTCCAGATATCTGCACTGGCACCAGGGTTCCCGCCATTCCAACTGATGGAGATATATTTTCAATTTTTGGTGCTGCTGGTGGCTGAACATGGAAAACCTGGTTATACCGTTCAACGGTTCCATCCGGTGAGGCGATGCTCATCTGGTATAATCCTGGTTTCGCATCAAAAGGGATGATGATCCGGAACGTAAGAGCCGAGTCAGTTCGGGTCAGATTTGTCGTATTCAACACTGAGTCATCAAGAGAAAAACCCACACTGTGATTCTCGGATAGGTTGTTACCTGTGATAGATACAAGGTATGAATACCCGGCATATCCGGTATCTGGGGTGAGTGAAGGAATTTCAAAAACATCAGATGCGGCAAGAACTGATCCTGGCACTATCGTCAGAATACAGCAGAAAAAGCAAAAAAATTGCCACATTCCTGAATGAAAGAGAATTTTTTTATCATATATATATTCAGAAAGCATAGAGATCTCCCTGGAACAACATATTCCAGTTAATGAACACAGTTCAATATTAGAAATAGAAGGAGAAAAACCTCTGTGAACATCAAAACAAAACAGGAATAATCCTGGCAATATCACGTATATTCGTATGTCAATTTATAGGAAGTAGCATTATGCACATTATCACACCCTCCAGTATTTTACGCAAATGGTCATATGCAGATATTCCTTCCCTGGTGTTCCATGCCAATAATCCAGAAATTGCAAAATGGATGCGGGATGGATTTCCGTACCCCTATACCGACATTGATGCAGACCGGTTTATCACAATGGCAACAAAGGAGGAAAACGGAATCATTCTTGCAATAGAAGTTGACGGAATGGCAATTGGAGGAATTGGAACTCATCAACTTTATGATATTTATAGAAAAACCTCAGAAATCGGATACTGGCTTTCAAAGGAATATCAGGGCAAGGGAATCATTTCTGATGCAGTCTTGGCCTTGATTCCAGTCGCATTTGAACATCAGGATATTATCAGAATTCAGGCCGGCGTTTTTCATTCAAATCTGGCATCAAGAAGAGTTCTTGAAAAATGCGGCTTTACTTTAGAGTCGATTCGGGAAAAAGCGATTTTTAAAAATGATGAATTTCTGGATGAATACATGTATGTGCTTTTCCGATCAGAATATGAAAGAAGAAAAGAACCTATCATCTAAAATATAAATACCATTATGCATATCTTTCGAATTCTCTCAATACTACTCATCGTAATTTCCTGCTTACTTACTTTAATCCTCTTCCCAAGCCTTCCAGATGAAATTCCAACCCATTGGAATATCCATGGTGATGTTGATGGAACAGCCCCTCTCATCCCAGGTCTCTTTCTTCTTCCCGCCCTTATGGTGGGTATCACACTAATGATGGCTCTTGTTCCCCGATATGATCCAAAAAAAGCACATTATAAAGAGTTTCAGGGAGCACATGATGGCTTAATTTTCCTCATTAATATCTTTTGCTTTATGTTATTTGTCATCACCATACTCTGGTCTCTCGGTATTGAGATTCCTATGAATCAATTTATCTCAGTTCTTTTTGCTATCCTGATGGGTGGAATTGCATTCTTTATTCGAGGAGTGAAACCAAACTGGTTTGCAGGAATCAGGACTCCATGGACAATGGAGAGTGAAACCGTATGGAATGAGACTCATCAACGTGGATTCAGAGTATTTCTTGTCATTGCACTTTTCTGTCTGCTTGGTGTCTTCATCCCTGAGTACGCATATCTCTTTATCCTTCTCCCGGTTATTATCGGGACAATATATCTAGTTGTGTATTCGTATATTGTCTGGAAAAAGGAGAAAACCGAATGAGAAAAATAACAGGAAATGTCAAAGGCATAATACCACTCATTCTTATCCTGACATTCCTGCAGGTGTGCTTTCCGGTTGTTGGAATCATGAGCCCGGAAGAATGGCGGATGACAACTCCAGGAAATTTTTCAACTCTCTCCGCCGAAGAAGTAGACCTGGTTGCAGAACCTTTCGTCAATAATGGTACTTATCCCTGTCTGGTCATCATCCTGGAAGATCGCAACGGATCAGCACTTTATACGTACGGATTGTCAAACCGGACCACGAATGCAATCCCTGATAACCATACTACCTTCGAGATTGGATCGGTTTCAAAAACCTTCACCGGGCTGCTGCTCGCCGATGCAGAAATCCGGGGAATTCTAAATTTATCTGCGCCAATTCAGATCTATGTACCAAATGGAGTGACTGTTCCTACATGGCTCGGAAGAGACATTACCCTGTCTGATCTTGCTACCCACACTTCAGCACTTCCCAATGTACCTGACGATTTTTTCCGATACCAGAATATATTTGATCCCATCGAAACACAGGCTGAATCCACTTTTAGGGGATATGAAGAAATATCTGCAGATGATGTATATACCTGGTTGTCAACCCTGACATTAGAGCGAGGCCCAGGTGAATCATGGGAGTACTCAAATGCCGGGACAGCAATTGCGGGGGATATCGTAGCAAGAACACAGAACAAATCCTTTTCAGAACTAGTAGATGAACGAATCCTTCGTCCACTGGGAATGAACAATACTGCTGCCGGATGGAGAACGGATCTTTTGGAGCGCTCGGCTGCTGGATATCGTGGATATGCCCCTGATAATGATGAAGGTATGATCATCAGGTACAACGAGTTCTGGTCACCGACTGCCGGTATTATTTCAGATGCGGATGATATGGCTGTGTATCTGGCCCTTCAATTAGGTTTCATCGATACACCAGATGGGCTTTTAAACGCAGTCAACATGTCACATGAACCTCGAACAGTCCGGTCAACAGATGGAGTAAAACTCTGGCAATCGCTCTTCTGGGACACGTTTGAAACAGAGGACAATCCATGGACACATCTCAAAGCTGGAGAGACGAACCGTTTCATGGCAGATATTGCATTTGTGAGGGATAAGGGGATAGGAGTTGTCGTATTTTCCAATACTGCATATTTTTCAGATAATCATGTAGAATCCGATGTTGCTATTCCACTTATTAAATTAATGCTGGAGAAAAGATAACCAATAATAGGAAAATACTAAGAAGGGACAACTGATCCAAATTAAATAGATGAGGATTAATAAAGCAATACCTGAACAATCTGAATAATAAGAAAATAGAAAAAGAGGAACAAAACTCACTATGCAGTACTATCCAGCACCAGAGGAGGTGATCAATATGAAAGATCTGATTTCTGCTGTTACCTCTGCGTTCAAGGATCACGGAGCAGGAGAGAGCATTATGCCTCCGAAAAGTTATGTTACTCTCCCCGGAGGAGATTTCAGAACAATGCCTTCGTATATCCCTTCATTGAATACCGCAGGAGTAAAAATTGTAAATGTCCATCCTGAAAACAGGACAATCGGACTTCCAACTGTCATGGCACTCATGATACTCCTTGATCCTCCGACTGGAAAACCACTTGCGGTTATGAATGCAACTTCCCTGACTGATCTTCGAACCGGGGCATCTGCAGCAGTAGCTACGAGTGTTCTCACCAGAAAAAAAACCGGGACCCTCGGAATAATAGGATCAGGAAGGCAGGCAGAATCTGGGCTTTTGGCGGTGTCTCAGGTTTATGAACCAGAAGAGGTTCTGGTCTGGTCGCGGAATACACATCATGCAGATAAATTTGCAGAAAGGCACTCAGATATTTCAATCAGGTCAACAGACATTAAAACCGCAGCAGGTGCAGATGTTCTGCTAACCGTGACACCATCAAAAACTCCGCTCATTCATGATGAATGGATTGCTGATGGAGCACATATCAATGCAATGGGAGCAGACGCTCCAGGTAAGCAGGAACTTGACCCGGATATTTTAAAGCGTGCCGAGGTCTTTGTTGATGATGTAAATCAGGCGGTTCATTCTGGTGAGATAAATGTACCTATTCGTGACGGAAAATATTATCCAGAGGAGATATCCGGAACCCTGGGTGAAATACTAAACGGAGTAGTCCACCGTTCATCTCCTGATGGTATCACTATCTTTGATTCAACCGGAATAGCAATTACCGATCTTGCTGCGGCACATCTCGCTCTTGGAAAAGGAACAACCATACCATTGCCATTCCTGCATGAGCAGAATAGCCGGTTTTCATAGGAGAGAAAAGAATGCAAAAGGTTCATTGTCCTTCTTGTGGAAGAGAAATTCGTCCTGATTCAGATCTATGCGATTATTGTAAAAACCCAGTTACTGGTCAAAAGCAGACACCGGTAGTTGAGCCGATATCGCCCTATGATGACCTCTTTTCTGATGATGTTATACCAGAAAAGCCTAAGAAAGTAAAGCCACCGATAAAAGGTCCTGAGCTTCCTTCTGATTCGGATTTTTCTGAACCAGCATATAGGAAAGGGGGGAGCGTTCCTGTTCTGGCGAATAGAGAGATCTTATTTGTGGCAGGAATAGTTAGTATTGTTGTTATTCTCTTAATTGCTTTGTTTTTTTTACCTACTACACCACCATCAGATGTTCAGAGTAACATGACCCCGGTAGAAATAGCACCAGAGAACACGACAACAACAACAGAACCAATAACGCCTGTTCCCACACAAAAAAGTACATCTGAAGATGGATTCTCCGTATTTGATAATTTTTCAGATAAAGAAAGTGGGTGGGGATCTTACGAGAGTGATTCATTCCTGAGGTATTACTCATCAGGAGAATATCACATGATTCAGAAAGGTGAGGATCTTTCTGACCGGGTATTGTTTGGTAAGGATGTGGAAAATTTTGTCACTAATGTTGATGCCAGGCTGGATTCAGGACCACTCACCGGACAATATGGAATCATTTTCCGGTTTGATAATGGAAATTACTATTCCTTTGTAATCAATGGACGTGGATGGTATTCTGTTCGAAAACATATCGATGGAAAAATTTATGAACTCATCCCCTTGACAGAAACATATATTCTCAATAAGGGATATGAAACCAACAAATTAGGAGTGAAGGCTGAAGGAAATACTTTGAGTATGTATATAAATGGAAAAATGGTCAGGGCAATTGGCGATACCTCTATTTCTCATGGAGATGTCGGATTTTATGTATCAAGACTGGCTGAGCAGGGATTTGTTAAAGAACAGCCGGTTCATGTTGCGTTTGATAACTTTAAATATGGTGAGCTCAGCTCCTGAATTATCAGAAGACACACCCCAAAGTATCATTTTTATTATTGAAATATTCCGAATAAACCAAATTAAAAAGTTTCGTTCCCTTTTTAGAAGCAGATATGAAAATTTACACAGCCATTATTATTGGAGGAGGGCCTTCCGGACTATTTTGTTCATTCCTTCTGGCAAAAGAGGGAGCAAAGGTACTTTTATTAGAGAAGATGCAAAATTGTGGAAGAAAACTTCTTATCTCTGGATCTGGCCAGTGCAATCTGACTCATACTGGCACAGTATCTGATTTTTTAACTCATTATGGTGATAATGGGAAATTTATAAAACCTGCTCTCATGAATTTTTCAAATGTTGCCCTTTTACAGTTTTTTGAAGAAAGAAAAATTCATTTTTGTGAAGATGGAAATGGAAAATATTTTCCAAAGTCCGGAAAATCCCGGGATATTTTAGATACCTTGTTATGTGAAGCAAAACAGGCTGGAGTTGTCATTCATACGCATGAACCAGTCCTGAATATCTGTTATGGATCATCAGGATTTATGATCACATCAAGCATAGAATCCTATCATAGTTCACATGTCGTCCTTGCAACCGGCGGGTATACATATCCGGTAACGGGATCTACAGGGGACGGATATCAATTAGCAAAAAACCTTGGACATACAATTGAGGAGACAGGCCCCGCCCTGACTCCAATTTACATTCACCACTTTCCTCTTTCAGATCTTGCAGGAATATCATTTCCTACAGTCCCCCTTTCATTATATAGAAATAATAAAAAAATCAGGGAGATTCAAGGAGATTTACTCATCACCCATCAGGGTTTTTCAGGTCCGGGGATTCTTGATCTCTCCCGTCATATTCGAAATGGAGACGAACTCAGAATTTCATTTATTCAATACCAGAATATCAATTCTGCACGTGATGATTTAATCAACCTCTTCTCAACCGGGGGGTCCAAAAAGGTAAAAAAAATACTTACCGACCTTCATTTACCTGATCGGTTTGTAAAAAAAATACTAGAGATTGCATTGATATCAACCGAAACAACCTGCGCCCAATTTTCAAAACAACTCAGAACACGAGTCATTTCAATGCTTTTAGAGTATCCATTTGCCTCATTCACTCTGGGGGGCCAGGATGAAGCTATGGTAACAAGGGGCGGAGTTTCACTTAAAGATATAAAGAAAGACACAATGGAATCAGTGCACATTCCAGGATTGTATTGCATTGGTGAGGTTTTAGATATAGATGGTGATTGTGGAGGATATAATTTGCAGGCGGCATTTTCAACAGGTGCTCTTGCTGCAGACAGTATTCTCAAAAAAATGAGAAAAATAGAGAGAGTTCAAGACTGAACAACTCCGCCAGCCTCCCGAATAAGGCCACTCATGTCAATCCAGATAACCAGATCTTTCCTGCTCTCTCCCTTCTCTCCGACATCTTTCTTTATTACTCCAAGAATGTGTGAATCATCACCTGCACCATGTGAATGCTGATCTATATCAGCAACATTTACCGTCAGAACTGATGTGACCTCATCTACAACAACTCCGGTTTTTCCATCTGTAACAGATTCATCAAGCACGATAAACCGGAGATCTTCTGTGTCGGCTGAGTTTCCTTTAGTAATTCTGAGCAACTGCCTTAGATCTACAATTGTTGTAATTTCACCCCTAAGATCGATAATCCCCCTGATATATGGAGGTGCATGAGGAAGTGGAGTAATCTTCGATGCTTCAACGATCTCTTTTACATCAAAGAGGTTTACTGCAAATTTATCGTCACCAATTATGAATTCTACTACCTGAACTTCTTCATTCCCATGCTCATTTGTAATAATCCCGGACTGTTCTTTCATTGCCAGAACCATTTATTCCTCACCCGAATCGTAATATAATACATTCTCCCCCTAAAGCGCTGTATTTCTACCCATATTCCTGCCAGGTATATGGTCATCAAGTTTCTTTTTAGAGAGATTTCAGATGATACCATTCAATAATCCACCTGAAGACGAATGTTTCCAACAAATATCTACTTGTTCATGATCCTATTTAACCTCCTGTTTTTAAACAGTTCTACATACCGGATAATTGGGAGGGTTAATTTCGCACCAAAAACAATAAGGTGGAAAAATGGGCCTTCAAGTCTTGCAGAAACATCTTTGAGTCGATCCGGAATTACGATACCTTGAGGACATGAAGACATGCAGGAGCCACATTCAGCACAAACAGATGCATGAGCAATCCCACTCATTACTCCCCCCAATCGTGCTGCATACACAGCATTTGTTCTCCAAGTGTCCCCAAACATATACACATTGTTATACATCTCAAAGCACGACGGGATATTTACCCCAAATGGACAAGGCATGCAATACTGACAACCAGTACAGGGAATTTTCATAAGTGATCTCCAGGTTTCGGATACTTTTGTTATCAGATCCTGCTCATCCTGAGTCAGACTGCCAGGATAGGCCACATTTGCTATAGAACAATTCTCATCTACCTGTGAGATATCATTCATTCCAGAAAGGACCATGGTGACCTCCGGCTGATCCCAAAGCCATCGAAGAGCCCATTCTGCAGGGGTTCTTTCTACAGGTGCTTCTTCGAGAATTTTTGTAATATCAGGGGGAGGTATCTGTGCAAGTTTTCCTCCCCTGAGTGGTTCCATGATAAAAACTGCCAGATCCTTTTGAGTTGCATAGTACAGGCCATCCCTTCCTGCCTGGCTCAATTCGTCAAGAATATTATATTGAATCAGGCAACATTCCCAATTGTAATCATCAACGATTTTTTTAAATGTCCGGGTATCTTCATGAAATGAAAAGCCAGTATTCCTGATCCGACCATCCCTTTTAGCCAGATCTAGAAATTCAAGGATTCCAAGTTTTTTCATTCGCTCCCAGCTTTCCTGTCCGATAGAATGAATGAGATAATAGTCAATGTGATTAGTATTCAAACGGGATAGTTGGAGATTCAAAAAGGTGTCCATATCTTCGCGGGTTTTCACCAACCAATGAGGGAGTTTTGTAGCCAGTTGCACTTTTTCCCGATATCCGTCTGAAAGTGCCTTCCCCAGAAAGGTTTCCGACTGACCATGATGATAAGGCCAGGCGGTATCAAGGTAAGTTACTCCGTTATCAATAGCATATTTCAGTAGGTATATGGAACGTTCTTCATCTATTACACCGTTTTTTTCAGGAAACCGCATACACCCAAATCCAAGTATGGGCACTTTCTCCTGTGTCCGGGGTACAGTTCGATAAAGCATAGGTATCATCTGGACATAATTCAGACTAGAATAGTCAGGTTATCTGGATTCAGAAATGAGAAAAAGATACCTCATTCTGACGATGACGAATAAGTGCTTCCCTTGTTTGGTGAAGAGACACGACCTGCCGAATATTTTGACAAATCTCATAAAAAATAAGATCCGGATCTCCTGATTTCATAATGTAAAAATTCCCACCAGACTCCAGAAACTGTTTTTGAATATTCTCACTTTTACTTTCGGTGAAGAGGATGAAAGGTGTCATGTTACCTTGAGAACGAATATATTTGAGTAACTCGATCCCATCCATTTCAGGCATCTGGTAATCAGAAATGATAACATCAAAGGGACAGTGTTGAAGAATTTTAAGAGAATCCTTACCGGATACTGAAGAGGTAACCTGAAAGCAGCCATCCTGATTTAAATAATGGAGAACCGATGATCTCCATTTTTGATGATCATCTATATGAAGTACCCGGATTAATACACCAGACATTGCAATAGGGATCCTATGCAAGAAACGGTATATACATTATTCTTTTGCGAGAGGCATGTTCCACATATGCATGGCATACCTGGATTGCGTTGCTGTATAGCAGTTCAGGAAGCAGGAGTGTTTTGCAGTCCTGAATTGCGTTATTGGTTGGCAAATCCTTAATTTTTCACCCGTTCTATTCTCATTCACCCTTAGAAGAGAGTTACATATCTGGCTGACATAACAGGTCAGTGCGGACAGTGATCATGAGAGAAAGAACCGGGCTTTCAGTATAATCCGGGCATGATAAAAACTCCAATCTGCGGGATTAAATCCTGAATTTCAGGATTAAAGGAGAGATGAAAGATGGTAACCGAAGTACAACCAACAAGCGACCGGATAATGTCCAGACTTGATCCAAACATTGAATGTGCTCTCCGTGATGCACAAAATTGTAAAATGGCAGGGGATTATCAGCTTGCCCTGAATCTATATAATAAGATTATTGAGAATGATCCATCAAATGCACGTGCCTTACTTCATAAGGCAAACGTTCTTGATCTAATGGGTAATTACTCAGATGCTATCAGATGCTATAGTTCTGCACTTGAATGTGATCCTCACAATGCAGAGGTTTGGTATAACAAGGGTATGACTCTGAGAAAAACAGGACGACATGAGGAGGGTCTGGAACACATCAGAAAAGGAATTTCACTTGCAATGGGCGATCTCTGATAATCTCATTACTTTTTTAAAATCCATTTAATTATTTGACTTACTGCAATGTGATATTGAATATTTCACTTTCACACTGCACCCCAGAAATTTATATAGTCGCTATTATGACCAACAAGGTATGATGCCTATATCCTCACCTCTACTAACAATCACTCCATGGACATTTTCGGTTTATGTAGCGGATAGAGACACTATACAAACCGCTTTACCACATGCTACAGAACCGTTCCGATCGGTTGTATATCTCCATGGTTATACAGGAACCAGACTATTGAAACTTCATGCTCATCGTGCGATTAAATTTTTGCAGGCGTCCGGGTATGAAGATCTTATTACCCACATTTCAAATACCAAGGGAGACTTGCTTCTGATTGAATATTGCGAGGAGTGGTTTTTGGATAATCCACATAGAATTGCCCGATTTGGTGAAGAATGTAAAGAATATTCACGAAAAAAAGGTACAATTGTGCTCCTTTCAGTTCGATTAAACTATGTTATCCGGGCACTGGAGCCATTCATCGGCCCTGTCATACCACTTCATCAGGTTCAGATCCCATCTCAACATGTTCTGCCACAGACACCTCTTTTTGTGAATGAAAACATGGAAATATTATCGTATGGACAACAGACCCTTCAGTTGTAAATAAGATATGAAGGACTCATTTAATACTATAATTCAATACTATAATATCCGGCTTTTTTAAATGAACGGTTATTTTCTGAGATTATCTATTTTGGTGCAGAACGCAGGGTTGGAGGTTTCTTTCTCTCGGTATAAAGATACCAGGAGAATAATAGTACGAGTCAAGAGATCTAAATATGCGTTTTTTGTGATTTAATCATCTAAAGGATTAAAATAATAAGAGATGAAATTTTTCATAGATGACCATAGTGAAGGGGAAGTTATATCGTCTCTGTGATATATTATTCGATAAGTAAAATACTCGGGTGTTCTATGGTGGGAGATACTTTGTCTCTGCAATTTTCCAAGGGGGAAGAGGAGATTGCAGATTTATTCTGGGACATCGGGCTAAAGAGGAATACTGCCCGGGTTCTGGTTTTGTTGATCAGAGATGTGGATCTGACATCACGCGATATGGAACGGGCATGTGATCTTCGACAACCAGAAGTAAGTATTGCCCTAACTGACCTGATGAAACGTAAATGGGTGAAGGATGTCAGACATGTCAGAGAAGGAAAAGGAAGACCAATAATGATTTATCACCTGATTAAGACTCTTGATGACATTCTTGATGAATTAAAAAGTACGATCGTTGGGGATTATGAAGAGAAAATAATTGAGATCGAAAAGGTCAGGGAATTACTTAAAGTAAGAAATACAGAGATTGTTTGATAATCTAATATTCCGTGTATGTATGGATAACTCCACACTATTTTTTGTTGATGACGGGCTCTTTGCCATGAAAGATCCGGCCCTCGTTCCAACCGCTACTCCAAGAAGAAAATCTTTTTTTGCGCCATTTATGAATATTTGTTGATCGTAATGTGAATCTTTTATATTGGTTCGGTGGTAATCCATTACTAATGATGGAACAGACCAGTGATGAGGTGATGAGTTTTGAGGTTCTTCGTGTACTTCTTGACCAGAACCCTGTTGCAATGGCCCAATTCGATGTAAATTTTAATTTTTTATATGTAAATCAGGCTTTCTGTGATCTTTCCGGAATGTCATTTGAAAAATTAACACATAGCCGGATTGCTGACTTAAAAATTCTTAAGTTAGAGGGAGAGGGATCGAAAGCCGCAATAGAATACAAAAGAAGGGGGAAAGCAAGA